>JBIIOE010000017.1:0-42717 GCA_044337105.1 Bdellovibrionota bacterium
TTCAGTTATGTGGGATTTACCCCCCTCTAACTGGGTTCATCTATGTGGGATCCGACCCCCCTACACTGGAGTCGGTTATGTGGGATCGTCCTAGCCAAAACTGGGGTCAGGTATGTGGGACGCAACAATGGTTCGACGTTGATCACCATGAGAGGCTCGAATGAGTCGTGCGAAGGAAGTTCATCGACTGCGCGGAGAGCTTGTCCGACTACGCCAAGGCCGTGTCTATCGACGCAGGATCGAACATGACGAGTTCCTTTACTCGCTTGCTGATACCGGCCCATCTCTCTTATCAAGTCACCAAACTTCGGGAGAGAGCCGTCACTTCTGAGTGCCTCTATCTCTCCCTCCAACTCACCTAGCGCAATCCCCTCCTTTTTCAATCGTGCAGGGGAAGCAAGGCCGCTTCGGTTGGGAGCCACGCCCTATCACAAACCGCCAGATTCCGACAGCTGTATCCCCGTACACCTGAAGTTCCCTTATTGAGAACCCGCTTTATCCGCGCGAAGAAACTCCGTTTTTTGCTCTTCCGAAAGAAAATTGGTTAAGTGCTTGCTTTGGGATGCAAAAATATTGCATCCTCTAGGTGTGGGGAGTGATCGGTGCTAGGCGAAGCGAGGCTAGCTTTCTGGGCTGTCGAGAGCTTCTTCCCGCAGAGAAAAAATAGCCTAAAGAAGCAAGGGAAACGTATGAAGGATTCGTTGAAGATAGTATTGAGTGCGCTGGTGTTGAGTGTTGTCGGGGTTGGTGGTGCAGAGCACGCCGAGGCGAAGCGCGGTAAAGTGAGGCCCGTAGTGGTGCGTGGAGAGATCAGTGCTCTCTCCGCAGCATCAGTCACGGTCAATTCGATGACGATTGCGCTGACGCAACGCACGAAGTACGAGGACTTTGCTGAGAACCTCGTTTCGCTCGATGCTTTCGTGGTAGGCGATTGTGTCAAGGTGAAGCTGCTCCCAGGGCAGGTAACGGCGGTAGCGCGTGAGATGGAGCTCGAGGCACACTGCAAGACTGGGATCTCCAGCCGTCGCGACGACGATCGCTCGAGCAGCACTCGGACACCTCCCCGCAGGCCGACACCGAACAGCTCTGATGACAACGGAGGCCGGACGATCGATGATAGAGGGAGCGATGATGATTCGCGAGATGACAAAGGTCGTGGCAGGGGTCGTGGCCGTGGACGGGGCGGTCGGTAAGTAGGAGGATGGTGAAGTAACATGGTTAAGGAGCTCGTGCTCTCATCGTTACTTCACCTCGTGCGACCGATCGTACGCCTGTGCTTGAAGCACGGGATCAAGCTCGGAGAGGTAGTGGATGCGCTTAAGCGCGTGTACGTTTCACAGGCTGAGGAGCTCTTGGATAAGCAGGGGGCCGCGATTAGTCACAGTCGTATAACCCTGATGACCGGTGTACACCGCACCGATGTCGCAGCTATCCGGTCCGAGGGGCGCTTTGAGCCGCGACAAAAGCACACCGCGAGCGACGTGATAAGCCAATGGCGGTACGACCCCAGGTTTTGCTCGAGCCCGGGTAGGCCACGACCACTTACCTTCGACAGTAAGACTAGCGAGTTTGCAGAGCTCGTGCAGTCGGTCAGTCACTCGGTAAGTCCATACACCGTAGCCTTCGAATTAGAGCGTCTGGGGATGTTGACTCGCGCGCGCGACGGTCGATTGAAGCTGCTCACACGGGTCTATGTACCAAAGGGGGATCCGGCGGCTGTGTTGGAGATGCTCGGCGAGGACGCCGATGATCTCTTCCTCGCAGTGGAGCAGAACGCGTTCCGAACAGACGAAGAGCAGGCGCTCAATCATCACCTGAAGACAGAGTACCGCAACGTGCCGTCGGAGGCGTTGGATGAGATCCGTCGCTGGAGTGCTCGTGAAGGGTCTGCGTTCCACGAGCGCGCTCGAAACTTCCTTTCGAAGTACGACCGCGACCTGAATCCGAAGCTCAAAGGCACGGGCACATATCGTGTAGCCATAGGATCGTTTAGCGTAATTGAAGAGGCGCCCGAAGCACCCAAGGCTTCTAAAGAAGAGGGCGACGAAGAGAGGGGAGACCACGCATGATAGCCTACTTGACTCGAATGATGACGCACGCGCAGCTGCGGGAGAGGCTCGTCGACCGCATGGCGGTTGCGCTGGCCGCAGCTTTTCTGGCGTTGTGCTTAGTGAGTTGCGGGGGCGGCACGCGTGGTAGCGGCGGGCAGTTCTACGACGGCTTCGTGGGAGATCCGGCAGGTAAGGCGCTGCCGAATGTAACGGTTACCCTCCTAGCAAGTGGCGATTCGGGTGTATCCGACGCGCGAGGGCGGTTTGTCATCGAGACTCAAGCTTTGGCTGGTGCTCTTGATGTCCTGCTCGAGCGCGATGATTTCCAGGCTACGACCACGACAGCGCCGGTACCAGCGGATGCGAAGCGTGTGCGACTGAACCTCACTGTCTCTAGTGGTCAACGGCCTACCGTTACGTCATCGGTCGAAGTGGTCGAGCGGACGGAAGGGGGTTCAGGGCGACGTCCCGGGGAGTCGGGGCGCGACGACGAGGGAGATGACGACTCTCGAGACGATAGCAGTGGCAGCGATGGCTCACTCGATGATGACGACAGGGGGGAGTCTGGTAACGACGACGGTGATGACGACGCGGATAGCCGGGACGACTCCGACGACGATCGAGATGACAACCAAGACGACTCGAGTGGTGGTTCCGGCGGAGGTTCGAGTGGACCTGATGATGGAGGTCGCTCGGGCGATGACGGCGAAGCCCCGCGCGATGGTGATACGAAAAGGGCCGAGGGGGAGCTCTCTCGAATTTCAGGCACGACCGTTACGGTGTCAGGGATAGAGTTTACACTTTCGTCGTCCAGTGATCTTCGGGATGCAGATGGTAATCCTGCGAGCTTGTCGAGCTTCAGCGTTGGACAGAAGGTCAAGGCTCGCGGCCGCTACCAGTCTGGAGTGTTGGTCCTCGAGCGATTGGAGCTTGATGATTGACGTGTGGCGTTGGACGGGTATAAGAGCTGGGGAAGCGATCGAAGCTTCCACGTGCGTGCTACGCGTAGGTTTTGCCGCGCGTGCTCATCTACTCGAAGACCCTTTCACTTAAGGAATACCCGCTGCGCGCCACCATCGCATGGATGTTAGCCAGATGTCGTGTCGCGAGGGGTTCAAGCTCTGCCGCGAGTTCGGCGCGCAAACGAGAGATCTCGCTGTTCTCTCCAGAGCCGTGGTTCCAATTGTATGGGACAGCTCCTTTCGAATCTTGGTAGAACGGGACGGCGACAAATGGGCCACCGAACGAGCGGAGAGCTTCGAACTCGGTTTCCCTGTGTGGCATCACGTAGAGGTGCACTTCAGGACGTGGAGCTCGGATGCCCCTACCGTGGTATTCGGGCGTCCCGCGCTCGACGATCCAGGCTGCGCTCCTTTGTGAGGCTATGATCCCTCCGAATCCGATCACGCGACCACGACCACTCGGTAGCTCCTCGCAAAACCAGGGCGCGAGCCCTGCATTTGGGACGCGTAATCGATCTCCTCCGACAAAAGCGAGAG
Source organism: Bdellovibrionota bacterium (assembly GCA_044337105.1). GTDB lineage: Bacteria > Bdellovibrionota_C > UBA2361 > UBA2361 > OMII01 > OMII01. The sequence goes on from JBIIOE010000017.1 coordinate 3,551, forward strand.
GCGCGGCTCGTTGCTTGATGACGGAGTGAATGCCAAGCGTGTTGGTGAAATAAACAGAGGCATCGCGATTTCCAGACTCAATTGAGTAGAATCCCCCGTAGGGACTTTCGTCGACGAGAACTGGTACGTGACGAAGGCCATCTGCGCGCTGCTCCTCGAAAAATGCGACACACACGTTGTGCCACACGTTCCCGAGGCTCATTACGTACACTTCCGCGGGTATTCCCCGCGACACAAAAAAGCTACGTGCCGCCGGCGCGGAGTCGGCACACTGGTGGCAATGCGGGGAAGGAAGGTCCGGGCTCTCTCCCCACGGATTGTGGATGCCCCATACATCTCCACTTAACGGGAGGCATTCGACAACATCCGAGAGCGCGCTGTATCCGTACTTTTCGGGGGGAAAGAGTTTGGGAGCTATCTTTTCTCGGAATTCCCTGAGGAACGCTTGGTTTGCGGGAGACAGTTGAGGATGGGCCGTGAGCGGCTCACAGTTCTCTTTACTCCTTTGGGAGAAGCGTTTGTGTGGTAGTTCTTCCTTAGGCGAGGAGGTCTGAATGATTTCTCGACAGGCCTTCTCGAGTTGGAAGGGAGGTGAGTAGGGCGCCATGATCGCATACATCGCTGCGGCAGTTGCATCTAGTGCTGCGAAGCCGTCTACCTTGAAAAGTTCCCGGCGGCAGGTGATCGCATCGAGGGTAGGTAAGCTTTGCATCGCATCACGGATCTCGGAAAGCGATTGGCAGCGGTCCAGCAAACCACACAGCTGGGTTGCCACCTCTCTCTCGTCGCCCTGATAATCTTCGTGGATTCGCAGGCCGCACAGGTCGGCGAGCGCCAGGGCCGCGCGCGTCGGACTCTGGCTGGCGAGTGTGTCGAGGATCTCTGGAACGCGGCCTCCGTTCTGCTGACGACTCTCTGTGTCCAAAAACGAGGCGAGTTTGTAGGGTGGCAGCTCCAGTATCGTTTGTAGCGTGGTGGCGACGCGTGCTCCGTCGCTCTGAGGTATCGCGGCAGCTTTTCCTGGAGTTCGTTCTGCGTCGGGAAACATCTGATTACTTACGGTAGTCTGCTGTAAGGATTATAGCACCCTACCTCACAGGGAAGGAAATCGAGTGGGTGGTAAAGAGCATAAAGAGACCATAAATGCCTGTTTTGACCTAAATCGCGCCTTCCCACTTGCTCGTGCACGTTCGTATAGCGCTTGCGTGACTAGCGATAGTTCCGTCGACGTTCTTGCTTCCCTGGGGAAGCAAGGCAACACCTACCGCTAATCCTCCTCCTCCTCCTGCACCGGCCTCCTCGTCAACCTCTCCACGCGAACAGTACACAAAGGGAACAGTGGGTGCAGGAGGATGATGAAGGTTAGGAGGAGGAATAGGATCGTGCTACGACTCTTTCCTGACATAACGTGCACACTCCTTCTTTTAGGGAAGGGCAGTCTAGGGTAAGAGTATCTCCATGCATAACTCCGTCCATGAAGGTAACGATATCGATCGCATGAATGAGTTGGTCGCAGAGCTGAACGACCATTCATACCGGTATTACGTGCTCTCGCAGCCTACGATTAGCGATGCCGAATACGATGAGAAGTTTCGGGAGTTGCAAGACCTTGAGGCGCGCTATCCGGACAATATACGCTCGGACTCGCCAACGAGACGGGTCGGCGCGAAGCCCCTGGAGGGATTTTCGACGGTTCGACATCGGCTGCCAATGCTCTCGCTCGACAATGCGATGAACGAGGAAGAGCTGATGGCTTTCGACGAGCAAGTGCGAAGATTTCTCGCTAAAGATGGCGCTCTTCGCGATGAGATAGAGTACACGGTCGAGTTCAAATTCGACGGAGTTGCAGTGTCGCTGATGTATATCGACGGGGTGTTGAAGCAGGCTGCGACACGTGGGGACGGGACCGCAGGCGAGGACGTGACGGCGAATGCTCGCACGATTAAAGCCATTCCGCTCAAGCTTCGTGGCAAGACTGAGCTTCGAGGGACGCTCGAGGTGCGTGGTGAGGTGCTGTTTCGCAAGAAGGAGTTTGAAGCGCTCAATACGGAGCGCCAAGCGCGAGGTGAAGAGAGTTTCGCTAACCCACGTAACGCCGCCTCGGGTAGTTTGAGGCAACTGAATCCGCAAGAGACAGCGAAGCGCCCCTTGTGGTTCTTCGCGTATGGCATCGGGGTAGTCGAGAGTGAATCACCTGTACTTAAAGGTATTCAAAGTCGGTCGCTCTCAGATGGAATGGAGACAGTGGAATCTCTTGGGTTTTCGATCTCTCCTGGGTACAACGTCGTCAGAGGCGCGGGCGGGCTCGCGCAAGCGTACCGCGACGGAGAGGCTGCGCGAGACGCGTTGCCGTTCGAAGTGGATGGTATCGTCATCAAGGTAAACGACCCGTCTTTGCACGAACGCTTAGGCTTCAGACAACGCTCTCCTCGTTGGGCGATAGCGGCGAAGTTTAGGCCGGTGGAGGCTGTCACGACGCTCGAAGATATAACTGTACAGGTCGGGCGTACAGGCGCACTCACTCCCGTAGCAGTGCTGACGCCAGTGCGGGTCGGAGGAGTAGTAGTCTCGCGAGCCACCTTGCACAATCAGGACGAGATCGAGCGCAAGGGCTTGCTGATTGGTGACAGGGTCGTGGTGCGTCGGCAGGGGGATGTGATTCCGGCAGTAGTCGCGGCGATAACTGCCACTCGAACTGGAGAGGAGCGAGCGTTTGTATTTCCCAAAGAATGCCCAGAGTGTGGAACAAAGGTAGAACGCGTTCCTGGTGAGGCGGTGGTGAGGTGTCCTAATCCGCGATGCTCGGCCAAGGTGCACAATCGGATCTTGCACTACGCATCGCGCGACGCGATGGATATCGAGGGGCTGGGCGACAAGATGACAGGGCTGCTTCTCGAACATGGACTGGTGCGTGACCTCCCGTCTATCTACCAATTAACGGTGGAGAAGCTTCAAGAGCTTCCGCGCATGGGGGAGCTGTCGAGTCGGAATCTGATCGATGCAATCGAGGAAAGTAAACACCGGCCGCTGGATCGTTTCATCTTTGCTCTGGGGGTTCGTCACGTTGGTTCGAAGACCGCGATGACGCTGGCACGTCAGTGTCGCGAGGTAGAGAAGTTTCTCGCGCTCACCGAGGAGGTGCTTCTGGAGATGGAGGAGGTAGGCCCAGAGACAGCTGCATCCGTGGCCACATTTCTGGCCGATGAGGAGGAGGTTGCGATGGTACGCCGCCTCCTTGAAATGGGTCTGCATCCGGAAGCAATCAAGGTGCCGGCCTCCGTGGGAGGCGCGTTCGACGGCAAGACCTTTGTTCTTACGGGAACCCTTTCAACGATGGGAAGAAAAGATGCGGAGACGTTGATCATCGAGCGTGGGGGAAAGGTTTCCTCTTCTGTGAGCAAGAAGACGAGCTATGTCGTCGCCGGTGAGTCCCCGGGCTCCAAGCTGGATGCTGCGCGTAAGTTGAACGTGCCGGTGTTGAGTGAGGAGGAATTTGTTGGATTGGTTGGCAGATAGGGAAGCGAGCGCGATCCAATTCCTCTCCCTAGCCGCGGCATTACCCTAATTAGTTGCGTATGCGGCGTCGAACGTGCTGATGCCTCGCCAGAGAACGATAGGTTCCCGCCTGAGGGGCGTTTTTTGCCAAGGATGAGTGTTCTGGTTTATAGTCGCGCAATTCGCCTAGCTGTGCGATATTATTAAGATACTTGATTATTGAGATACTTGGCGCAGGCGGTCTTTTCCAGCGCGAGTCGTAGCCAACTGTCGAGCGAAAGGAAGCTTATTCATGGTAGAGGTCCGTACCCGCTTTGCCCCATCACCCACTGGCTTTCAGCATGTGGGCGGTTTTCGAACCGCTTTCTATGCCTGGCTCTTGGCTAAGAAACACGGTGGTAAGTTCTTGCTGCGAATCGAAGATACTGACCAGGAGCGTTCTGTACCCGGGGCGGTTCGTTTCATTATCGAAGAGCTGAAGTGGTTCGGTATCGAGATCGACGAGGGGCCTAGTCGAGAAGAGCTTCGAGCCTTGGGGGAGGATTGGGACGGAGCTCCAGACCTCAACGGTTCTTGTGGGCCTTATGTACAGAGCCTACGGTTACCGCGCTACAAAGAGGTAGCGGAGGAGTTGGTCGCGAAAGGTTTTGCGTATCGATGCGACTGTACCCCTGAGATGCTCGAAAGGGAGAGGTTCGAGCAGATGGCTCGCAAGGAGAGCCCTGGCTACTCCGGTTACTGCCGGACCCGCAATGTCTCTGCCGATGTCCCACACGTCATTCGTTTCAAGATGCCGCACCAGCGTTCAGTGAGCTTTGTCGATGCGATACGCGGTCGCGTCGTGTGGGACTCTATTCCGCTCAAGGATACCGTGTTACTGAAAAGTGACGGATTCCCGATGTACCACCTCGCAGTGGTAGTTGATGATCACGATATGAAGATCACCCACGCGCTGCGTGGTGTTGAATGGCTCTCTTCTACACCGATTCATCTGTTGTTGTACGAAGCTCTGGGCTGGGAGCCGGTTACCTTCGCGCACCTGCCGGTGATTAACGGCACTGATGGTAAGAAGTTGTCCAAGCGCTCGGGGGCAGCGAACTCGAGAGAGCTTCGAGAGCAAGGCTACCTTGCCGATGCGATTATGAACTTCGTCTCCTTGATCGGATGGGCGCCTGGCGAAGGGAGTGATCAAGAGATCTTTACTCGTGATGAGTTAATTTCGAAGTTCTCGCTCGAGGGTGTGAACACAGCGAGCGGAGTCTTCGATGCCGCCAAGTTGTTGTGGATGAACGGCCTCTACATGCGAAATCTCAAAGTAGAAGATTTCGTGGCACGCGCCTGGGCATTTGTCGAAGCCGCCGGACTCTCGATTCGCAAAGAAGACTTCGAGGTTCTCGCCCCTCACATCCAGGAGCGAGTGAAGGTCCTGACCGAAGTTCCGAGTATGGTGGATTTTCTGGACGAAAAACCGCTCGAGCGGCAGATGGACGCGATGTTTCAAAAGGGGATGGATGCAGACAAGGTCAAGCAAGTTTTGACCCTTGCTGTTGAACGCCTGGATGCTCTCGCTGATTTTGCAGTTGCGGAGATAGATCACGCCCTTAGGTCCGTTGCGGGTGAGTTGGGGCTCAAGCCAGGCCCAGCTTTTGTGGCGCTGCGTATCGCTGTTACTGGAAAGACCGTAACCCCGCCTCTTTTTGAATCGTTTGCAGTACTCGGGAAGGATAAGGTACTATCTCGCATTCGCGAGACGCTGAATCTGGTGCAAGGTAGTAACTGATAGGGTCTATATGAAAGCGAAAGACGTTCGCAGAGGTCAGGTGATCATCTTCAAGAACACGCTTTGCAGCGTAATGGATTTTCATCACCACACGCCGGGTAACTTGCGTGCGATGGTGCATATGAAGCTGCGTAATCTCATGACCGGAACTCAGATGGAGCATCGCTTCAGCTCGACGGAGGACATCGAGACCGCTGATGTGTTCCAACAGCCGGCAACATTCCTGTACTCCGACAACAACGGGTACCACTTCATGAACTCCGAGACCTACGAAGAGGTTACGATCTCTGACGAGATGATCGGTGACGGTAGGTACTACATCCAAGAGGGGATGCTGATTCAGCTCTCTGTACATGAGGAGAATCCGATCGGTATTCAGCTCCCACAGACCGTTACGCTCACAATCGCTGAGACCGAGCCCGGTTTGCGTGGAGCTACCGCGAGCAACTCGCCCAAGCCAGCGAAGACCGATACCGGTCTCCAGTTGGCAGTGCCTATCTTTGTGAACATCGGTGATCAGGTAGTGGTCAACACTGAGACTGGTGAATACTTGAGCCGCGTGTAACGCGGACGCCTTTCGAATTACGGAGAAAGCTATCATGAAGCGACCTATGACGCCCCGCGGATACGCTACACTTAGAAGCGAGTTGATGAAGCTCAAGGCGATGCGACCAGAGCTTGCTCGCGCGATAGAGATCGCTCGTGGTCATGGCGATCTCTCCGAGAACGGCGATTACGACGCTGCCAAGGAGAAGTCCGGCATGGTCGAGGCAAAGATTCGAGATATCGAGGCTCGACTCTCGAATGCCGAGGTGATCGATCCCCGTAAGCTCGGAACTCCTAATCGTGTGGTGTTCGGCGTGAGTGTGAAGCTCGAAGACGTCGACAGTGGGGAGCAGCGCGTCATCAGTCTGGTCGGAGCCGAGGAGTCCGATGTCGATAAGGGCTGGATCTCGTTCGAAGCTCCGCTTGGTAAGGGAGTAATCGGCAAGGAGCTGGGAGACGTAGCGCGTGTAACGTTGCCTGGTGGTGCGCGTGAGTTTGAAATCCTGGAGATCTTCGTCGATTATCAGGAAGAGGTCTCTGAGCCCAGGGCGGAGTAGCCCTCCCCGAATCCTTCGTCACGTCTCAGTTGATTTTTATGCCCGGAAGCTCCTGGAGTTACTCATCGACGATACCAAGCTCGAATATCAGGGATTTGGTGTGGTCAAGTTTCTTGAGTCCTCCTTTAGAATGGGGAAAGTCCACACTTGTCAAAGATGGAGAGCCGTGGAAGTGGGTGGGGGAGAGAGTGTGACCTAGGAATCGTGCCTCTATGGAAGCGAGGCAAAACCTACCTGTTTCGCGGAAGGGTGGGACTTGCCTTGCTTCCCTCTGGGATTTTCCGCATCAGGCACAAGCTCCAGCGCGAGGAAAAGGGGTGCGCGACTCATGCCGAGTGTGGCATACCTCATAGCCACAACCGTCTAACCAGGAGAGTGATAGCTATGAAGAGAGTAATCGCAGCAGTGCTCGTAATGTGTGTGGCCAGTACCAGTTGGGCGGCCGACTACGAGATCGACCCTTCCCACAGCAGCATCGGATTCAAAGTGAAGCATCTGGCGATCTCTTCGGTTCCGGGAAAGTTTGCGGAATTCAAAGGATCATTTTCCTTTGATCCCGAGAATGTCGAGAACTCCAAAGCCGAGGCAGTTGTCACGGCGAACAGCGTCGATACCGGTGACAAGAAGCGAGACGACCATCTGCGCGGGGGTGATTTCTTCGACACCTCAAAGCATCCGGTGATCTCGTTCAAGACTACCAAGGTTGAAAAGGTGTCCGACACAGAATTCAAGGCTCACGGCGATCTCTCGATTCATGGGGTGACGAAGCCAGCAGTGTTGGATGTTACCTTTGGCGGAGCGGCAAAGGATCCGTGGGGTAAGGAGCGTGCAGCGTTCGTGGCTACCACGAGGATTAACCGCACTGACTTTGGACTCACGTGGAGCAAGGTGCTCGAGACCGGTGGGCTCGTCGTGGGTGATAATGTCGATATCACCTTGGAGGTCGAGGGTATCAAGGTCTGACGTCTGGCGCACGTTTGCGTGACGGGCGTAGGGCCCGTCACGCAGCTCTAAACTAAAATGCCGAGCTCGCCTTATTTCCTTGGCGCAACTAAGACCCCTTCTTCCAGACAACTCAAGAGGTTGCGCCCACGGCCTGGCCTTTGGTGTTCCAAATACCGGCGCTGTGGTATAAGAACCCATCGTGATCGCACAGGACACCATTGAAAGGGTAAAAAATGAGGCCAATGTGGTCGAGGTTGTGGCCGAGACGGTCAAGCTTCGGCGAGCCGGTATGTACTACTCTGGCTTGTGTCCCTTCCACAACGAGCGCTCTCCCTCCTTCTTTGTGAGAGAGTCGTCTAATTCCTACATCTGTTACGGTTGCGGAGCGTCGGGAAACGTCATCTCCTACGTCATGGCCAACCGGGCCATGAGTTTTCCTGATGCGGTTGAGTACCTTGCCGGGCGCTTCGGTATAGAGGTGAAGCGGGACTCGCTGAAGCAGGCCGGCCCGTCTGTCGACAAGGAGAAGATCTTTAATCTGCTGCGCACGGCGCATATCTTCTTTCGTCGTGCGCTTACTCAGGTCAAGGGCGGTACCGGTGAATTTCGTTGTGTCGGTGAGTATCTTAAGAAGCGGGGGCTCACTGCTGCGGCGATCAACGATTTCGGTATCGCATACAGTCCAAACGAGCGTGGCGCGCTCATCTCTGTGCTCAAGAAAGCTGGGTTCGAGGAAGAGGACATGCTTCTGTCCGGACTTGTGCGACGGTCGGCAGGAGGGGATCTTTACGAGCTCTTCCGGGGTCGTCTTCTCTTTCCGATCTTTGTGGACTCCACCAGGATCGCTGGTTTCGGTGGACGGCTCGTCCCAGGAGTCATGGAATCGAGCTACGAAGCGCAATCGCCTAAGTATGTAAACTCTCCGGAAACACCGCTGTACCACAAGAGCCGCATGCTGTACGGACTACCCCAAGCGGTGCCTGCCATACGTGAGTCTGGTGAGGTGTACGTGGTCGAAGGGTATATGGACGTGGTCGGGCTCTCGATGCGCGGTGTGAAAAACGTCGTTGCGTGTTGCGGAACCGCGATGACGGAGCAGCACATCAAGCGCTTCTCGGGTCTGTGTAACCGTATCCATCTTTTGTTCGACGGTGATAGCGCAGGGCGTGCGGCAGCAGCTAAGGCCTTCTTGCCATCCCGTAACGCTCCCGTCGATGTGTCGGCGTGTTTTCTCCCTGATGGAGTGGACCCGGATGATTTCGCTACTCAGCATGGAGATCGGGTCAGCGAAGCGCTCAAGGAGCTCCCGAAAGAGGGGCCGCTCGACGTGTATGTTGATTCTCTGTTGTCGAAAGCTGGATGTTCTCCAACGGAGAAGCCTGGCCCGAATCTGCTCGGTCGTTTGTGCGACGAGGTCGCAAAGGCCCTCAGCATTATTGAACGAGAGGTGGTGCGCGCTACCCTCATAGCGCGAGCTGCACGGAGACTCGGTGTCGAGGTCCCTCAATTAGAAAAGCTCGTTACAGCGGGAAAGAACAAAGACGGCGCGACTGCCGCGCCCACGAGCCTCGCTGCGAAGAGTGAGGTTGTTGCTGATAAGGGGGCGGAGAGTTCGGCTCCACTGTCGGAGCTCGACGGGGCTGTCCCTTTTCCGGCCGAGGACATGAATCTGCTCATCTCGATTATGGTGCTCAAGGGCGAGCTGCTCCCTGAGTTCTTTTCCAACACCGAGGTGTGCATGGGGGCTCATCCGGTGACTCAGCGCTTTGCCTCGGGCCTGTCGGAGATCTTATCGCGGTATCCAGACGATGAAGTGCGCCAGCGCGAGACCGTCAAAGCACTGTTGCAATCGCACGGTCCAAAGTGGATCTCTACCTGGAAGGAGGCGTACAAGCGGGTGAAGGCGGAAGTGAACATGCGCGAGCTGTACCGAAGTAGCGTCGACGTAATGCGTAGGAAACGCTTGCAAAGGGAGTTGGAGGCTGTCACCAAGGCGCTGGGGGAAGAGAATCTGGCGGCTGAAAGTGCGCGAGAGCTCGTCGAGCAGCAGAGGGCTCTCAAGGCCCAATTGGCTCGATAAGGGGAGACCATGTATCCGCTCCATCTCCTTGAGAGGTCGAAATATGTGATGTTTCGCTAACTTAGCAGCGCGCATCCTGTTTGCCGGAGAGCGGGCGTCTTGTAGTGATGCGGGATGAATAGGGGGCCTTGTGTTCGGATTCTTCAAAGATCCGCAGCGACGTATGCGGTGAATCACGGCGCTTTCAGGAGTTCTCTCATCCTAGCAGACCGGGGTATAGACCTAGCTAACCCAAATAGTTAGAATCGCCCGATTGCAGAATGTCGGTTAGTCTAGTTGGAGTGTAGGCAGTGGTGCGAAAGAAGATCGGAGCGAGTAAGCGGAAGTCTCTTCGAAAGGTCAAGCTCAAGAGCAAACTCGGGACGAAGTCATCCCCCTCACCCAAGAAGGGTCTGAAGTCGAAAGGCAGCAAGGAGAGGAAAAACACCCGCACGGTCAGCCCTGCGCTCAAGAAGAATTCTAAGCTGAAAGCGGCAGCGCGCGAGCGCCTTAAGAAGAATGCGGATCTGGCTCCGTCCGAAAAAGAAAATCCGACCGCATCGAAGAAGACCAAGAATGTCGTCGAGAAGCGCGTGGTCAAGGTAGCGCAGGTATCCAAGCCCGCCGCTCAGGAGAGTGCCCCGAAAAAAGGTGAATCGAAGGTCGTCGGCGCGGTCATCCCGTTGACGAAGGAACCGCGGAAAGGGCGCGACGCCGCCAAAGATGCGGCCGCACCAGGAATGGAGCGTGAGCTTATCGTCGGAGATCTCGATGATGGTTTGCAGGAGCTCACCGGATTCGATGTTCCAGTTGAGGCCGACCTTGGCGACATCGACAGCGCCATCGATCTCAAGGAGCGTGGCGATCTCGATAGCCGGGTCAATCGATTGCTCGAGATCGGAAAGGAGAAGGGTTACCTCACGATGGATGAGGTGAACGAGGCTCTCGCCGGCGAGGTAATGTCGGAAGATCAGGTAGAGGATGTCGTTGCAATCTTCGGTGAGCACGATATCGATATCATCGAGCAACCTGCCGAGCCTCAAGAGGGGGATGCCGAGACACCAGCTGGCGTGGATTCCGCCCCAGAGGTTATCGAGGCTGGTTCCCTCGGTCGAAGCACCGATCCTGTTCGTCAGTACCTCCGTGAGATGGGTAACGTAAGCCTCCTGACCCGCGAAGGGGAGGTAGAGATCGCAAAGCGCATCGAGTCGGGACTTCTGGCAGTGCGAGAGCAACTTCTAAAGCAACCGCTCTCGCTCGATTACGTTGTAAACCTTTTCGAGATGGTCAAGAACGACCAGATCCGATTGCGCGACCTCTTCGCCGAGGAGGATGCCGAAGCGGATAATAGCGAGAAGGAGGAGGAAGAAGAGGAGCAGGAGCCGCAGTTCGACGAGAACGGCGAGGAGATCGGTCAAAAGCCGAATCCGCAGAGCGAAGAGGAGGAGCAGCAGAAGAAGCGCTTCCTCACGAAAGCTCTCCCGTACAAGAAAGCGCTGCGTGAGACCCGAGGGTTGTACGAGCAGCTCATGGCGCTCCCTGTTGAGAAGCGCATGGAATCGGATCGAGAGACGAAGTTTCAGAAGCTTCTCACCAAGAACGCCGCTCGCATCGAGGAGCTTAATCTCAACCAGAAGCAGTTCCACAAAATGATCCAGCTCGTAAAGGATGCCGACGAAGAGCGGCGCGCCATGGGTCGTAAGTTGGATTCTATCGCGCGCAGAATCGGAACTAATTCCGAGTCGTTGATTGAGGCTCTTCCCGAGCTTCTTGCAGCCGACCAGGTTGCGGTGAAGCGCGCAGGTAAGAGGCTTAAGCTGAAGACGACAGACCTACATCAATTCGAAGAGGCTCTGCAGCGCGCGATGACGGAATCGCGGGCGCTCGAAGAGCGAGTGATGATGAGTGTCAGCAGGTTCGGTGACAGTGTCAGGATCCTCAAAGACGGTGAGATCAAAGCTCGCATCGCCAAGGATCAGTTGATTGAGGCGAATTTGCGGCTCGTCGTGTCGATAGCCAAGAAGTATACCAACCGCGGATTGCAGTTCCTCGATCTAATTCAGGAAGGCAACATCGGATTGATGAAGGCGGTCGATAAGTTCGAATACCAGCGCGGATACAAGTTCTCGACGTATGCGACTTGGTGGATTCGCCAAGCGATAACTCGTGCCATTGCAGACCAGGCGCGTATCATCCGTATCCCTGTGCACATGATCGAAACGATCAACAAGTTGGTACGCACCTCGCGTCAGCTTGTGCAGGAGCTTGGCCGTGAGCCGACACCGGAAGAGATCGCTGCCAAGATGGAGATTCCGATCGACAAGGTTCGCAAGGTCCTCAAGATCGCCAAGGAGCCTATTTCGCTCGAAACTCCGATCGGAGAGGAGGAAGATTCGCACCTCGGAGATTTTATCGAGGACAAGCGGGTTGTTTCGCCTGCGAATGCAGTCGTGAACATGAATCTTCAAGAGCAGACCCGTAAGGTGCTTGCGACCCTCACGCCACGTGAGGAAAAGGTCTTGAGGATGCGCTTCGGTATCGGCGAGAAGAGCGACCACACTCTGGAAGAGGTTGGTCAGAACTTCGACGTTACCCGTGAGCGTATTCGTCAGATCGAAGCCAAGGCGCTCAGGAAGCTCCGTCACCCGAGCCGTAGCAAGCGCTTGCGCGGTTTCATGGACAAGTAAGGATAGGTGCTCGATATGAACAAGAGCGTAGCGCTCCTGGTTCTCGCCGTATCGTTGCTTGCGTGTGGGCGCTACATTGCTCCCATAGCTCCTGAACTGATGGCACCCCGGGCGGTTGATAAGCTCGTCATTACTCCATCCCAGCAGGGCGTGGCGTTCTCTTGGGTAGCACCGGAGGAAGACCGCCGTGGTAAGGAGCTCACGAGCTTTAGTGGATACCGTATCCGACGCAAGGAGTTGAACGAGCGGGGAGACGAGACTGATGAAAGCATCCCGTTTGTGGTGGTTGGTTTCGTTCCCGACACGCACGTCGAGGTGAGGGAGAAGTTGCGTGCTGAGGCGCGATCGCAGGGTAAGATCGGACGACGCATTCAGGCACCAGCCGAGCTTACTGAATTCACGTTCTTCGACAAGACCGCTGCGGCCGGGAAGACGTACCTGTACAAGATAGTGCCGGAAAATCAGGGGGTTGTCGAAGGAGTGGTTGACGAGCTCATTAAGGTTACCTTTAAAGGAAACCAGAGCGATGTCTCGGTGATTACCTCACGAGAGCTCGAAACGCCCCTTGGAGAGACTCAAGATAAACAATCTGAGCCGTCTTAGCGCGTAGTCCAAGTGTCTCGCAGTTGCAGTGTTTGACTGTGTTGGCTCTCGGGTGCGCGCGGTTAAGGTGCATGATGCTCGTCATAACATGAGCACGAGCCCGCGCTAGTCGCAGCTCTTTCCCTGTTCTTTATTCATCTAGATATGCAGACTTGAAACAGTGTCGACTAGTGTCGAGGCTGGGGGGATGTTAGGGCAGGGTGGCAAGCTGCTTCCCTAGGGAAGCAAGGCAAAACCTCATGTTTCTCCTCACGTGGTAAGTTCAAAAGTAAGACGGCGGGGCCGGTTTTGCCTCGTTTCCTTAGGCGAGATGAAGATCCCGTATCGGAACAAGAGGACGAAGGTGATGAGAGCGGACCCACCTCGAAATGAGTCGATAGTGGATGAATCTGCCCGAATAGCAGAGCTGCGTGCCTGTGAGATACTCGACACACCCTCAGAGCCAGAGTTCGATGATCTGACGGAGCTTGCGGCACTTATCTGTGGAGTTCCGATTGCGCTCATCTCTCTGGTCGACGTCGAGCGGCAGTGGTTTAAATCCAGGGTGGGGCTTGAAACGGCGGAAACACCTCGCTCGATGGCGTTCTGTAGCCATGCGTTGGGTAGTTCGGACGTAATGGTTGTAACTGATGCCTTGCATGACGAACGCTTCAGGACTAATCCGCTCGTACTTGAAGAACCAAAGATCCGCTTCTACGCCGGAGCGCCCTTGATCACCCAGAACGGACACGCTTTGGGTACCTTGTGCGTCATCGACCGTGTCCCACGAGAGTTGACCGCTGAGCAGTCCAAGGCTCTCCTCATCCTTTCCCGGCAGGTTGTCTCCCTCCTTGAACGTAAGCAGGCTGAACGAGCGCTCCAGCAAGCGCGTGCCGAACAGGAGCAGCAGGTCTCAGAGCTCGAGGCGAGTGCGGTACGCGAGATGCGGGTGCAATCGTTGTTGCAGCACGAGACACGCTTGCGTGAGGAGGCCGAACACCTCAACCGTGTGAAGGACGAATTTCTCGGGGTTCTTTCGCACGAGCTGCGAACTCCGCTCAATGCAATTCTCGGGTGGGCCGAATTGATACGTCGTCGCGAGCTCTCGCCGCAGCAGTTGAAAGACGGATGTGAGGCGATTGCGCGCAGTGCACGGGCACAGGCACGAATAGTCGACGATCTCCTGGACATGAATCGAATCTCTGCTAGCAAGCTACAGCTCAAGCGCCAGAGAGTGCATGTGCGAGAGGTCTTGAATGCTGCTCTGGAAACGGTGCTATCTGCGGCACGGGAAAAGGGGATCTCGATCGAAATCGACGCTCCGACCGGAGAGAACCCCGAGGTGTATGGAGACCCCACGCGTCTGCAACAGATCTTTTGGAATGTGCTTTCCAATGCTGTGCGCTTCAACAGCCAGGGTGGAAAGGTAAAAGTTTCGTTGGGGTCTTCAAAGGACGAAGTTGTGTTCTCCTGCGAAGACACTGGCATCGGTATTTCGGCGCAGTTTTTGCCGCATGTCTTCGAGCGCTTCAGGCAGGCGGATTCCTCGGTGTCGCGCCGCTACGGTGGTCTAGGTCTCGGATTGTCGATCGTGAAGTCGTTGGCCGAATTGCATGGAGGTCACGTATCGGCGTTCAGCGGAGGTGAGGACAGGGGGGCTCGCTTCGAGGTTCGTCTTCCCAGCGCCGAGGTTCGTGCGGTCCCGATACCTACTGAAGTCGCCCCCGCGGATGAGGCTCAAAAGCTGCCACTACGAGCGCTCCAGGGGTGTAAGGTGTTGGTTGTTGACGACGAGCCGGATTGTCTCTCGCTGGTAAAGACGATCCTCGAGGGCGAAGGAGCACAGGTCGAAATCGCACAGAGTTCGGCGGAGGGGCTCAGAGTGCTCGCGGGTTTCGCGCCTGACGTCATCGTGAGCGACATCGGGATGCCGGGGGGCGATGGATACGAGTTCTTAGAGAGTGTCCGGAGTGGTCGGACAGCTCACGGAGCCTCAACGCCGGCGATCGCCCTGACCGCGTTCGCGCGGCATCAAGAACGCGAGCGATCCCTTCAAGCCGGTTTTCAGATTCATCTGTCGAAGCCCTTGGATGCTCCTCACCTTGTGCGCATGGTACACTCGCTGGCTTTCGACGGTACGTTAGGCCATATCCCTGTAGTCGAAAAACGTGCGTGACTGTGCCACTGCTGTCACACAGTGTCGCTCGCGGGGTATTTATCGTAACGCTCGGGAAAGGCGCGCTAGATCTTGAAGATATTCGTGAGTGCAACGTAACGGCCTGCCACAGCAGGGCTAACCTGCATGCTGGCTGAAAGCTCCAGCATTCGTCGCACATTCGCCGTAATACGTTCGCGTGTAAAGGTTTTAGCGCGTTCCACTTTCGCTGTTGCGCCGCCTGGGATCGGTTCGACTTCGGAGAGCATCTCTACGTATGCGGCGATCACACCGCCGGGATTAGCGATGAAGTCCGGAATATTGACGATGCCACGCTCGAACATCCTGGCACGAGCCTCTTCTGAACACGGATTGTTCGCTGCTTCGACGATAGTATGAGCTGAGATGCGCTCGATGTTGTCTAGTGTAATCACATTCTGAACAGCGCAAGGGAAGAGCACGTCGACCTCGCGGTACAACACATCGTCTAGCGGTAGTTGGGGCCGACCCTGAAGCTCTTCTCGGACCTTCGCGAAATCCTGACACGTAATGGCAGCGATAAGTTCTTGTGACGGAGAGCCTACCTCGAAGGTTCCGCCTATGCGGGGATCGGATACGTATGCGAGCTTCGCCCCGTATTCGGAGAAGTGCCTCACGACTGCTCCCCCCATGGCGCCGAGTCCCTGCACGGAAAAGGACGTATTATTCAAGGATCTACCAAGCACATCGAGCGCCGTCTGAGCTGCCGTTGCCACGCCGAGTCCAGCGATCCCTTCTCGATCGTAGTCTGTGCCTCCCATATCGAGCGGTTTGCCGGTAAAGGAGCGTCGAGAGCCGAGCTCCTCGCAAGCCCATCTGGGATGGATAGGACGTCCACCTAAGTCGAAGCCGAATCCGCCGAAGATGCCGCCGTTTTCGGCTAGGATCGGTTTAACGAGCGCCACGAAGCGGCGGTATTTTTGTTCGAATCCCGGTTCGTCCGGATCTCCACGTAGTCCTGATTTTGCACCTCCGAGCGCGAGACCTGCTGCGGCATTCTTGAGGGTCATGGTGCGAGCAAGCATCGATATCTCATCGAGGGTCACCTGGGGAGTTATCCGAGTTCCTCCCTTGCCGATGCGACCGAGGGGGCCGCCGCTGCTAGCCAAGGTGCTGTGAACGACTACATACCCTTCAAGGTCGAGCTGAGGATCGCGAATCGTAAGCTCAAGCTCGGGCTTGAGGGCATCGAAGCGTTGTTCGAGTGCCTTCAGTTCGGTAAGGAACTTTTCTTTGGAGAGCGGTGCATGCATATCAGAGGGGCTCCATTCGGTCCGAAGGTGCTACACGTCAGTCTACACCGAATTGAACTGGGAACGGAAAGATAAACCTCTTTAAGGGCAGCTCGGGCTAGCGATCTGCTAACCGGCGCTTCCTAGCGCCGGGTGGTTTTTGCCGTACATTCGTCGGGTTCGGAAAACCACACTGCTGAGCCAGCCTCAGCAGCTTGTTTCGGAGGATCTGGTAGGCGCTTGAGATGGAGGATGAACTCTTCACCTGCGTCAGAACGTCTATTAAATCAGCCTTGGATAGTCGACCCGCTTCATGAGCTACACGCAGCGTCTGGACAAAACCTTCGAACGGACTAGCGGCGCGGTCTTTGACGCCCAGATCGCGTGTCAGCCTTGCTTCGAAGAGCCGCGCGTCGACCCCGCATTGCTCCTCTATCTGTAGTGGGGGAGTCTGTAGGCAGGTGATCAGTACCCACCACTGCTCGTAGCGCACGAGCTTTTGGTCGAAGGTGAGCGCCGGGGCGACGTCGTCGATAGGCAGGGGCGGGAGGTTCCAGCCTACAATCATAGAGGCGAGAGTTGAACGCTGCTTGGGCGAAACGGTAGGTGTCGCAGCCGCGTCTCTGGCGAGAGTCGCAAAGAGGTTTTGAACAAGCGTGCGTAGGGCTCCGAACGCTTCACCCTGTGGGGTGTTCGCCAGTAGCACAGGTGGCTCTCGAAATCGTACGGCGCGGGCCTGGGCCGCAGGCATCGCGCTCTCTACACCAGCCACCGTCCAGCCTAGCCGCTGCGCTAGCTGTGTGGCATCCGGATATCCATCGGTAGTGCGGCGCCATGCGTCGTATTCCTTGCGGAGTTTCCCCGACAAGTGTCCCGGCAGACCGAGCCTAACGGCAGTTCGAAAATCTTCGTCTCGATGGCGCTTGGCCGAGGCGAGCGTGGTGTTGAACTCTTTCTGTGAAACGGAGATGCCGCCATTCTCTAGCGCTGTTCGCACCTCAGCGCCGAACGGGCGGCGTCCAAAAAGCGTGCTCAGCTCTTTAATCTTGTGCGCGATGAGTAGCTGATCGTCCTGGGTGAGGCAACGTTCGCTAGTGAGGACGACTCCGAGGCGGCGACATCTTCGGTGCACACAATCAGCCGTGATGTAAGAGCCCGCGACGTTTGACACGAGCTCCTGTGTCAGCTCCTTGAGTGTCGGGGGCCGTCCAATACGTGTCGTTGCAGCCTTTGCAATCCTCTCGAAGTCCGCATCGTAAATGCCCGATCCAAACGTCACTGCGAAGCTCATTCGCTGCTCGCGGGGCAGCGTTTTGTTGATCCGACTCACACGCGTCCAGATACTGTCCGGATTAGCCTTTTGCAAGGAGAGCTTGTTGTACGCAGATGTAAGCTCCTTGGCTGTCGGATCCCGGCCGAGTTCGCTCCGCAAGCGTTTGTGGCAACTGGTAATGATCGCGATTCCTGGATCGAAATGCGGTGACAGTTGCAACGACTTCAGCTCTGGTCTGGTCTTGAATCGGTTTTCGAGGGTATCCCTTTTGATTGAATGCCCTGCTTGACTCAGGAAGTTGACCACGAGAGCCGCCGATGGTGCCTTGGATATGCCAACCTCCCGCAAGTACTTAGCTGCTTGGTCATGCGCCTTCTTGATCTGCGATGTGGTGATGGGGATCCGATACCGGCTGACGCAGAAGCCCGCATCATTCGTGCTAGCCGTCTCTCGCAGATGCTTTAGGATGTTCTTCAGGGAGCTCTCGGTGACTTCAATCTTCGATTTCTCGAGAAGTTTTTTGAGCTGCTGAAGTGTCGGGGGTTGGTTATGTTGAGCGACAAATTTTTCGTACACGGTACGGGCTTGATCGAGGTGTCGAAATAGTGGGTTGTCCCTCGTGAAGGCGATCGGATTTACCCCCTCGGGCAGGCGTTTCGTGAGACTGCTATTGATTTGAGAGAGCCGGTCTTTGGAGAGAGTGCCGAGAGCCGTGTCGGCTAAGGCTGTCTTAATCTCATACAGCGTCGGTGCTCGCCCCAGCCTCTCATGCTCGCGCTGCATGACTGTAACAAAGGTCTGCTCCTGGGTAGTTCGGGCTACCCTCAAAGCTTGCTGGTAGCTGGTGTTCTGCTCAGGGGGCAGGCGCACTTCTGCTGTAGTCGCAGCGGGTGCGCTGGAATCGATGGGGCGTTGTGGGGTGTTGCCTGGATGCGAAATCATCAACCGAGGTTTTAGCCTGACGGCGAGTCTACTGCAATAAGCGGCTACGACGTTCGCGTGAGAGGGAGGCTCAACACGCCGAAATCCAGGTTGCGGCACCAAACATTTCTGAGACCTCCTGTAAAAATAGTGCGTTGCGTTTTACATACTCCACTGTTATAAGCCGCTTATAGGCTTCTAAAACGCCATTGTGGCTTTTAAAGGTAGCCTAAAATCAAGCGTTTGGTGGTCCGGGCAGCGGAAAGTGGGCGTTGCCGTAGGCAATAGAACGTAGTGCGTTGCCTGAGGCGATAGGAGAGGGGGCTCACCACCCTGGCAGTTGCTCTCCACTGAGAGTGTCAAGCCCTGGCAGCAGGGGAAAGGCGCTGTGAATCGACTCCACTGTGAATCGACTCCACTGTGAATCGACTCTCTGTAAGGGGTCGGCGTACCAAGGACAGTTTGAAAACTCACGCCGTCTGAGAATAGACGGTATAGAAGAAACGATTAAATCAATTACGACTACGCAGGGAATGTAAGATATGAAGCGCGAGAAATCAAATTACATGATTCAATCCGTCTCTCACGCTCTCGATGTGCTCGAGGAGCTGTGTAAGGCTGCGGGTGAGGTCGGAGTGACCGAGCTCTCGAAGCGTCTCAAGCTTCACAAGAACAACGTGTTTCGCCTCTTGGCCACCCTCGAGTTGCGTGGCTATGTAGACCAGAACAAGGAGACCGAGGATTATCGCCTCGGAGTTAAGGCGCTGCAGATGGGGCAATCGTACCTGCTGCAGAGTTCGCTTGTGGCACGTGGTCTGCCTATCCTCAAGAGTCTCTCGGAGGCTATTGGAGAGACTGTCAGCTTGGCAGTTCTGCAGGGCGGCCAGGTTCAGTTTCCATTGAGCATCGAGTCCAAGCGTCCGGTTAAGGTAGCGCCTCGTGTAGCGGTTTCGTTCCCTGCCAAGCTCAATGCTGCCGGTCGTCTGCTTACTGCGCACCTCTCGGATGCGGCGCTCACTGAGCTGTTAGCTGCCAACACCGTTCAAGATGCAGCGATAAAGACACAGCTTGCAGAGCTTCGTTCGACTGGTCAGATCGTTGACAGAGGCGCAATCGAGGCTGATGTGGTTGCGATCTGCAGAGCAGTTCGTGGCAACAATAACGAAGTCATCGGCGCTATTGAGGTCTTGGTTCCACAGTACCGAGCAAAGACTGATGCAATTATGCCGAAGCTGGACGAGGCTGCGGCCATGTTGTCGATGGCCCTGGGTGCCAGCCGTGCAAGCCTCGCAGTAGAGCGAGAGGTTGTTCCTGCGGCCGGTGCGCAAGGTACGCCAGTTGTTCCGACAGCTCAGCAACAGTCGACCGTTCGCTTGATGAAGTAGTCGCTCGTTTGTTGATTTGTAGCTTTCGTCGAGCGGGGGTGCTGCGAAGAGCAGGCCCCCGTTTTTGTATACGCGATCTCAACCAGGAGGATTTGTGGTGTCTTTGATGGAATTGTCGCCGGAGCAGGAATCGTTACGCGAGATAGCAGCACGTTTTGCCGCCGAACGGATCCGTCCGGTAGCGTTACAGTATGACGAGCGCTCGCAGTTCCCCGAGGCCATCATCAGAGAGGGGCATGCGCTCGGATTGATTAATTTGACCCTCCCGAACGAATGCTCCGGTACGGGTCTCTCCATTTTTGATGCGTGTTTGGTCATCGAGGAGATCGCGTGGGGATGCGCTGGTTTCGCGACCTCAATGGTTGCTAACGACCTCGCCCTTACCCCTGTTCGCATCGGCGGGACTCGCGAGCAGCACGAGCGCTTCATAACGCCACTGGCAACCGCTGGCGATCTCGCCTCGTTCTGTTTGACTGAGCCCGGTGCCGGCTCTGATGCTGCGGGTCTTCAGACAACGGTAGAGGATGGGGGTGATGGTTGGATCATCAACGGCTCTAAACAGTGGATTACAAACGCCGGGTATGCTCGCCAGTACACTGTCTTTGCGACCATCGACAAGTCGAAGAAGCACAAGGGCATATGCTGCTTGGTCGTGCCGCGTGATACACCGGGTATTACCGTTGGTTCGCACGAGAACAAGATGGGTCAGCGCAGCTCCGATACCTGTGCCGTAACCTTCGACAACGTTCGGGTGCCGAAAGATCATATGATCGGTGCGCCAGGTGAAGGGTTTAAAATCGCCATGCAAACACTCGACGCGAGCCGTCCGATGACGGCAGCGATCGCCGTGGGTATAGGTCGAGCCGCCCTCGAGCACGCACTCGTGTATGCAAAGGAGCGCAAGCAGTTTGGTGCTCCGATAAGTTCGTTTCAAGCAATACAGTTCATGCTGGCCGATATGGCCACAGCAGTCGACAGCTCCCGGCTTCTCACGTGGCGCTCGGCGCTCATGTTAGACGAAGGGAAGAATGCCTCCCTCGAATCGAGCATGGCAAAGCGGATGAGTGCTGATACTGCTATGAGCGTGTCTACCGATGCGGTTCAGATCTTCGGTGGTTACGGCTATACCAAGGAGTATCCAGTAGAGAAGCTCATGCGAGACGCAAAGCTCCTCCAGATCTACGAGGGAACGAGTCAGATTCAGCGCATCGTGATAGCGCGAGAGCTGCTCAAGAGGTCATAGTGTCCGACAAGTCGGAGATCTTCGACAAGGCGGCCGTGTTGGACCGTGTCGGGGGAGATGAGGATCTCCTCCGTGAGCTGCTCAAGATAGCAGAGGAGCACGTTGGCGCCTCGCTCCCAAAGTTAGTCGACGCTATAGATCGGGCAGACACAGCTGCGGTGCAATCTGTGACCCACAACCTGCGAAGCGTCCTCGGTAATCTTGGCGCGCTCAAGGCCTACGCAGCGCTGACAGAGCTCGAGCGCGCAGCGCAGCGGGGGCATATGGATGACGGGATGGCGATTGCGTCGTCGATAATCCAGTTGGTCGAGGAGTTCTTCTCAGTATCGAAGGGGAGTTGAGCTCGGCTCGATCTCCACTACATCATCGCTCATTGGATTATCGACTAGCTGGGTTACCGACTAATTGGTCATGTTGGTCGATATCTGCCTGAGTGTCTGGACGCCGTGCGAGGTTATCTGCCAGATCTTCGAGGTGAAGTCGCCCTCGGGGAACGGGCTCACCAATTTCTGGCCTTCGAGTATGAAGAGGAATCTCTGGGTCTCCTTCTCATCTCGGATGCCACTCAAAGTAGCGATCTCTTCGATCTGAAGACGACGTGGCTCAGTACTTCCTGGCGCACCTACTGGAGAAAGGGCGTTCAGGATGTGGATCTGGCTCATCGATGAAGGGCTTAGACGCTTCTTCTTCGTAGTGCCTGTTGATTCCATGAGAAACTCCCTGACAAGGAATGAAATAAGGGTTGATGCAAGGCTCGCAGTATACGTTTGTTGACTCGATTACGCAAATGTCAGGCAGGCGCGAGGGAATCAGATACCACGGCGAAATATCTTCCCGGTGCTCGCCGAGAGAGCCCTTTGTGCCGTTGCTACTTGTGAGCCCATAGGATACAAACTGGCGGTATGGTTGAAAGAAATCGGTCAGTTGAGGAGCTGCAGAGCGCTCTCGCGCAGAGTTGTGGGAGCCTCATGGTTAGTAGCGCGGTCGAGCTCGGGGACCTGGTGGTTAACGTGGATCCTGACGCCCTGTCCGCCTTTCTGCGTCACTGCAAAGAGGACCCGACGCTCGCCTTCAATATGCTCGTGGATATTACCGCCGTCGATTGGATGGATTCGAAAGAGATTCGCTTCGAGCTCGTGTATCAGCTTTTGAGCCTTTCGACCCACGCGCGTTTGACGGTCAAGGTGCCGGTGAGCGAGGACGCACCGCGGGTCGATTCGGCTGTACCGTTGTGGAACGGTGCAAACTTCTTAGAGCGAGAGGTGTGGGACATGTTCGGGATCCGCTTCAATGGCCATCCCGACCTGAGGAGGATCTTGATGTACGAGGAGTTCGTCGGGCACCCACTCCGGAAAGATTACCCAGTGCAGGGTAAGCAACCGCGGATACCTCTAAGGAGCCCCGAAGTTGAGAACACTGCAAGGAATATGCGGCGCCCCGATCTGGTGACGATACGTTCCCGTAAATCGAGTGAAGAGCAGCAGGCACACAAGGGCTGAAGCAAGGTCTAAACTGTTGAGCGACGGAGAGTGTCGCACGGACATGCAGGTATGACGGAAGGAAAGCTGTTAGAGGTTGATGTAGGTGTTGGTGGTATTACGACCACGATGCGGCCCAGAGACGTAGGGGACGATCTCCATTCGGAAACGATGGTCGTCAATATGGGGCCGGCGCATCCAGCAACACACGGTACGATTCGCATCGTCACCGAGCTGTTGGGAGAGAAGATCGTCGATGCGGATGTGGAGGTGGGCTACCTCCATCGCGGCTTCGAGAAGATGTGCGAGACGGTCGACTACAACCAGGTGATGCCGTACACCGATCGTCTTAATTACGTCTCTCCGGTGATCAACAACTTCGGATGGTGTCTCACCATCGAGAAGCTTTTGCAGATAGAGGCTCCGAAGCGCGCTCAGTACATCCGCGTGATTCTGTCGGAGATCTCTCGTGTGAGCGACCACCTGACCTGTCTCGGTGCCTCAGCGATGGAGCTGGGAGCTTTCACCGGGATGCTTTACATGATGGAGGCGCGTGAGCTCCTCTATGATCTACTCGAAGAGGTCACCGGCGCGCGGTTGACGGTCTCGTTCGGCCGAGTCGGCGGAATCAAAGACGATCTGACTCCTGGATTCGCCGACAAGATGAATGCGGCTTTCAAAGGGGTTCGAGAACACCTCGTCAACTGTGACCGATTGCTCACGAGAAATCGCATCTTCATCGAACGCATGTGTGACATCGCCGTGCTGACCGCTGATGAAGCGATTAGTTACAGCCTGACAGGGCCGATGCTGCGCGGTTCGGGGGTCAATTACGACGTGCGCAAGGCGTTCCCGTACTCGAGCTACGAAGATTTCGAATTTGAGGTTCCTGTCGGAACTAAGGGCGATAACTACGATCGCTTCTTGGTGCGCTTCCACGAAATAGAGCAGTCCCTGCGGATCTGTGAGCAAGCGATAGCGCGTCTGCCTGGTGGGCCGATTATCGTCGATGATCCGCATATAGCGTTAGTGCCGAAGGACGAGGTGTACAACTCGATTGACGGGATGATCAATCACTTCGAATTGGTCATGTACGGCGTGAAGCCTCCTAAGGGGTCGGTGTATCACGCAGTAGAAGGGGGTAACGGAGAGCTGGGCTTCTACGTTGTTTCCGACGGCAGTGGCCGTCCGTATCGCGCACACGTGCGAGCTCCGAGTTTCATTCACATGGGTTCGATGCGGAAGATGTTGCTCGGTGCAAACGTCTCCGATCTAATCCCGACGTTCGGCATGATTAACATGATAGGTGGTGAGTGTGATCGATAACGCACAGGTATTTCACATCAACACGCGGGGCATTCAGGCCGTCAAAGAGCCTGTGCATCTCTCAGAGGCCGCCGAGAAGCGCGCGCACGAGATTCTCGCAAGGTATCCTCAGAGCCGTTCGGCGGTCATGCCGCTTCTGTACATCGCGCAAGAAGAGCTGGGGCACATTACGCAGCAGGCTGTCGAGTGGGTCGCGGCGCGTTTGAAGATGCCGCCGGTGCAGGTTTGGGAGGTCGCGACCTTCTACACGATGTACTACAAGAAGCCGGTGGGGCGATACCATGTGCAGGTGTGTCGCACGTTACCGTGCGCTCTGCGCGGTGCCAAGAAGGTCTCGGAGTACGTTCACAAGCGGCTCGGGATCAAGCCGGGAGAGGTCACGCAGGACGGGATGTGGAGCTTCGAAGAGGTCGAGTGTCTCGGTTCGTGCGGTACCGCTCCGATGTGTCAGATAAACGACGCATTCTTTGAAAACCTCACGGAAGAAAGACTCGAAGCGCTTCTGGTGCGTATTGAGAAAGAGCAGCCCGACCTTAGGCTCTCGACGGTTCGAGACGGTTTGGGCGCCGGACTCGCGGGGCATCCGCGTTCTGAAATTGTATGAAGTTTTGTAAATAAAGAGTGAGCGATGTCTAACGGAAATGCTCAGCAACAGCCGGAGTTGGTGAACATCACCATCGATGGGAAGCAGATTCAGGTTCCCAAGGGGACGAACATCATCGAGGCGGCTAAGCAAGCGGGTGTAGATATTCCGCACTACTGCTACCACCCGCACCTCTCGATCGCCGGCAATTGCCGCATGTGTCAGATATCGGTGAAGGGACAACCCAAGCTCACCATCGCCTGCAACACAGGTGCTACGGAGGGAATGGAGGTTGCCACACACCAGACGAGCAAGGAGGTTGCGGACGCTCAGGCCGGTACGCTTGAGTTCATCCTGATTAATCATCCGCTCGACTGCACGGTGTGTGATCAAGCTGGCCACTGTAAGCTTCAGGATTATCACTTCGAGTATAACGCGCGCCCGAGTCGCTTCCTGGAGGAGAAGGTTCGCAAGGTCAAGGCGGTTCCGCTTGGACCTACCGTCATGCTGGACGGAGAACGGTGCATTATGTGTACGCGCTGTATCCGGTTCTGCGACGAGGTCACCAAGACTTCCGAGCTCGGTATGCTCAATCGAGGAGACCAATCGGTGATCGCCGTGAGCCCCGGTAAGGAGCTCGACAATCCGCTCTCAGGTTCGGTGGTTGATCTCTGTCCTGTTGGTGCCCTCACGCACCGCAAGTGGCGTTTCAACACGCGCATCTGGTTCACGGAGCAGACGGACTCGGTCTGCCCAGGGTGCTCGACTGGATGTAACGTCAAGGTCGCGCAACGTGATGGGCAGATCGTGCACGTCAAGGCGCGACGCAACGACGACGTCAACAAGGAGTGGTTGTGTGACGAAGGGCGTTACGGATTCGATAGGTTCCTACCTGAGAAACGCATCACTGAGTGTTTCTCCAATAGTGCTGATGGAGCGAAGCAGCCGGCACAGCTCGCCGAGATAGCTCAGACGCTCAAGGGAACGACTCGCACACTCACCGTGCTGATGGCGCCGGAGCTGTTGACCGAAGAGTACTATCTTCTCAAGCAGATATTCCTCCGTTCGTCTTCCCTCGGTCGTGCTGTCGTAGCCTACAAGGGGCGATCGCTCACGCCGGTGCAGGAGATATTGATGAGCCCCGATCAGGCCAGCAACTTCCGTGCGGCGCAGATGGTCGGTTTGGTAGGGGAGAACCCTGAAGCTGATTATGTCGATATCTTGGCCAAGATTCGTCGCAAGGAGATAGAGAACGTGTTGGTGTTGGGGGATCGCGCGATTGCGCCTGAGGATCTCGACGCAGCGTTGCTCGAAGGACTTTCTGCCGCAAAGGTGTCGGTGGGAGTCTTAACCGAGGCTGACACAGCGATCTCCAAGGTGTTGAAGCACGTAGTGCCCGGTCGCAGCATTCTCGAGAAATCAGGTCTACTGGTAAACCGCAAGAATCGCATGCAATACGCCCAACAGGTGGTTCCGTTCCCGGATGGAACGCTGCCGGAGTGGCGCTTCCTCGCTGTGTTGGCTGAGGTGTGTGGGTTCAAACTTCTTTCAGGGGCGCCGTTACAGATGAGCGATCGCGATGTCACTAGGTGGTATTTATCAGCCGACCCGGTGATAGCTTCGCTCGGTCTTTCGATCGCAACCATCAAGAACAATGCGGGAGTTCAAGTTCCGTTGGCGCCTACTTCGGGCGGCGCGGCGGCAGGTTCTTCAGTTACCGAGGGGGCGCATTCTGCGGCGTAGTGCTTTATGTTTGGACTCTTCGTTCTGATCGTCAAAGTGTTCGTGGTGATGAATCTTGCGCTCGTGCTCGCGTCGTTGTGCACATGGCTTGAGCGCAAGAGTTCGGCATTGATTCAGGATCGTGTCGGCGCGAACCGTGCTGGTGCGTTCGTGGAATCGGACAAGTGGTTCCTCAAGCCGTTCCTTCCCGTGGTTCGTATCCTGGGGTGGCTCGGGGTCATCAACACCCTGGTGTGTGATTCGCTCAAAGGTCTTACCAAGGAGGATTTCATCCCTGAGGGCACATCGAAGTTCTTGCATGCGGTAGCCCCGATGCTCGCGGTGTTGCCGATCATGCTGGCGTTTGGGGTCCTCCCGTTTGCTCCCGACTTTACGGTTTTCGGGTACCATATTCAGGCGCAAGTTGCGCGTATTGATGCCGGTCTTCTCTTTGTATTGGCGATGGGATCGGTGGCGGTCTACGGTGTGGCGATCGCCGGATGGACCGGTAACAACAAGTTTTCGCTGCTCGGATCGCTTCGCGCCGCGGCGCAGATGATTTCGTACGAACTCCCGATGGGCTTGGTGTTCGTGGCGCTTATCATCGTGTTCGGTTCATTAGATATCTACACCATAGTTCAGAGGCAAGGGGAGCTACTCTGGGGCGTCGTACCTCAGTGGGGAATCGTCATGCAGCCGGTCGGTTTCGTTATCCTGCTTCTGGCGGGCATGGCGGAGACCAAGCGTGGGCCGTTCGATCTTCCGGAAGCTGAGTCTGAGTTGGCAGCCGGATACTTCACCGAGTACTCGGGTATGAAGTTCCTCCTTTTCTGGTTGGGAGAGTTCGCCGAAATCGGGCTCTTCGCCTGCTTGCTGGCGCTTTTGTTCTTCGGAGGCTGGCACATACCGTGGGTGACGCTTCCAGAGGGGGTGTGGTGGGCAGCACTACTGGGGCACTTTGTCTTGATGGCCAAGGTGGTGTTCTTCTGCGTTCTGCAGATCGTGATCCGCTGGACGCTCCCGCGGTTTCGCTACGACCACTTGATGAACCTCGGGTGGAAGATGTTACTCCCTCTTAGCTTGCTCAATCTTATCGGCACTGCCGTAGTTAAGGTGGCTCTATGACCTTCATGGGTTTCGTTCTCGCGCTGTGCGCCGTTGCGTCCGGCATCGGAGTGATAGGCTTTCGTAATCCGCTCTACAGCGCCTTTTCGCTAGTCGCCAATCTGATGACCATGGCAGGTCTGTATGCGTTGCTCGATGCTCACTTCCTCGCCGTATCGCAGGTAGTGGTATACGCCGGGGCTATCATGGTTTTGGTGCTCTTCGTGTTGATGTTGCTCAACCTCAAGGTCGAAACTGGGCCTAAACTTGGTCTGATGCGAGCGGGGCTTGCTCTCACCGGAGGTGTAGTGATCCTCGTGACCGCTTTGAAGCCCATTATGGCTCACTTTGATAGCGTGTCAGCGATAACGCTGCGTGACAATGCGGCGCGGACGGTAGGGGATGTAGCATCGATCGGCGAACAGCTCTTCGGTCGTTATGTAGTGCAGTTCGAGCTGTCGTCGTTGGTGCTGTTAATCGGCATAGTCGGAGCGGTCATGTTGGCGAAGCGAAAAAGTGCGCAGCTCGCGCCGCGTAAAACGTTCGGGGAGGCGGAATAGAAAGATGAGCTCGCTCGTTGGATATCTTGGACTCTCGCTTCTCCTGTTCGTCATCGGAGCCATCGGTGTGTGCATTCGTCGGAACGCCATCGTGGTTTTCATGTGTATTGAGATGATGCTCAACGCGGTCAATCTGAGCTTCGTTACCTTCAGTAAGTTGCTCGGAAATCTCGACGGTCAGATCGCGGTGTTCTTCGTCATGGTGATCGCTGCGGCAGAGGCTGCGGTAGGATTGGCGATCATCATTTCTGTGTTTCGTAATGTAGCGTCGGTCGAGACCTCCGATGCTGCCGAGCTCAAATGGTAAGGGAATAGGGGAGCATGATAACGGGAGATAGTCGCCTCGGGTTGATGGTAGTAGCCCCCTTGGTGGGTGCGGTTGTGTCGTTCGTGCTGGGCCGTATGGCACCGCGCATAGCGGGGGTGTTGGCGTCATTTGCGGTAGCAGTGTCCTTTGCCCTCACGGTGTCCCTTTTCGGATCACTTGAGCAGTCGGGTGATTTTACGACGACGCTGAGTTCCTGGATCTCGACCGAAACGGTGTCGCTCCCGCTCGAATTGCTCTTCGACAAGCTTTCAGCGGTCATGTGCCTGGTAGTCACGGGCATCGGGCTTTTGATTCATCTCTACTCGATTGGCTACATGGCAGAGGACAAGGGGCGTGCGCGTTTCTTCTCTTACCTAAACCTCTTTATCTTCTCGATGTTGATCTTGGTGCTCGGTAAGTCGTTGCCGGTGATCTTCATAGGCTGGGAAGGCGTAGGGTTGTGCTCGTACCTCTTGATCGGGTTCTGGTTCACCAATACGGAGTATGCAAGTGCGGGTCGCAAGGCCTTCGTCATGAATAGGATAGGCGACGTGGGCTTCCTGGTCGCTATGGCAGTGCTCTACACCGCATGTGGAACCCTCGACATCGTCGAGCTGAAGAAGCCGGAGGTTCTCGGGCGTCTCCCCGCAGACCTCGCGTTTCTAGCTGGTTTGGCGCTCTTTTTCGCCGCTACTGGTAAATCGGCTCAAATCCCGCTCTTCACGTGGCTGCCAGATGCGATGGCCGGTCCGACCCCCGTGTCGGCGCTTATCCATGCCGCTACGATGGTGACGGCTGGTGTGTACCTGATGGGCCGCATGAGTGGAGTGGTCGAGTTGGATCCGGCGGTTCCCGCTATTATCCTGTGGGTTGCATTGGCCACCTCGATTATTGCAGCAACGACCGCACTCGCTCAGAACGACATTAAGAAGGTGCTCGCCTATTCGACGGTGAGCCAGCTGGGCTTCATGTTTCTCGCAGTCGGTGTCGGGGCATACGGTGTGGCGATATTTCACGTCGTGACGCACGCCTTCTTCAAGGCGTGTTTGTTCCTCTCGGCTGGTTCGGTGATTCACGGATGCCACCATGAGCAGGACATGCGACGTATGGGTGGGTTGTGGAAGACGATGCCACTAACGTGTGCGTCCTACGGAGTCGCGACGGTAGCGATCGCCGGTATCTGGCCGTTGGCTGGGTACTTCTCCAAGCACGCTATCCTTGGATCGATCTCGTCCACGCACAATCCGCTGCTCTTCGAGTCGGCACCCACTATCGGTTTGTTGGCTACCTTGGTAGCAGTGTGTACTGCTGTCTACATGGGCCGGTCGTTTATCCTGACCTTCCTCGGAAGTTACCGAGGTGAGGGGCATCCTCACGAGGTTCCGCTCGTCATGAGCCTACCGGTGCTCGTGCTCGCACTGCTCTCCGTTGGGGGTGGATTGTACCTCGACGGTACTTTGGTCGAGTATCTCCAAGGCCCACTCCCGCCCGTATCGGCGCATGGGCACGGAGCGCAGGGAGTGGTTGGTCACGTACTCGGATCGCTTCCAGGCCTCATAGGGGTTGGTCTCGCTCTGGCGTTGTTCCTGTACTTCACGGGTGTCAAGGATGCCTTGCGGCGCGCCGTCTGGCCGCTCGAGAAGCTCTTCGCAGGTAAATACTATGTGGACGAGGTCTTCGAGGGTGCGGTGGTGAAACCTGTGGCAGGTATCGCTTCGGTGGCATACCGTTCGCTCGACCAGGCGATAGTAGATGGTAGTGGCAGTGCAATCGGAAGTGTAAGCAGGGCGGTTGGTGAGTTGGCTCGCAGGATGACGTCGGGGCAGGTAACGACCTACCTGCTCGGCATGTTGCTCGCTGTAAGTGTTCTCTTCGTTGTGTTCGTTCAGGTGAGGTAGGAATGGATTTCAATTCGTACGCATTGAGCCTCCTCATCCTCATTCCGGCTCTGGGATCGCTGCTCTGCCTTGGCCCGTGGTTTCCAAAGGGACGCGGTATCGAGGCGTGTCGGTGGTGGGCGGTGCTGGTGTCGGCGCTCGTGTTGGCGCTCACTTTGGCACTCGTAAAAGGTTCGTTGATTGAGCCGAACGCAACGCTCTCGATGGAGGAGGCGCGCACCTGGATCCCATCTTTCGGGATCACCTATCATCTGAAGCTCGATGGTCTCTCCGCAGTGTTCGTGGCGCTAACAGCGGTAATCTCGCTGGTTGTGATCGCATGGTCAGCACGGCCCAAAGAGGCGGGCAGGGCGTGGTATGCTCTTCTTCTGGCCGCGGAAGCTTCCGTCATCGGCGCCTTCCTTGCGACCGACCTCGTGCTCTTTTACGTGTTCTACGAGCTGATGCTGCTACCGGTCGTTGCAGGTATCGCGTTGTGGGGAGGTGCACGAAAGTTTACAGCGGCGCTCAAGTTCCTGCTTTACACGGTCTTGGGGTCGGTACTCATGTTGCTGGCGATACTGTACCTGGGATGGGCGGGGCGTGCGTTGCTCAGTACAGGCGAGACGAACTTCGCATTTGAGATAACCACACTCTCTTCTTTGCAACTCCTGACGGAGGGAGAGGAGTTGTGGGTCGCGTTGGCGTTCCTGATCGCATTCGCGGTCAAGATCCCGATGGTGCCGCTGCACTCCTGGGTGCCCGACACCTATCGCGAGGCGCCTCACGGTGTGGCAGCCTTTACGGCGGCTTTGCTCGGCAAGGTAGGTATCTATGCAATCGTGCGGTTCATGTGGCCGCTCTTTCCGACCTTCATGCAGCAGGCGGCTCCGGCTCTAGCTGTTGTAGGAGCGGTTGGAATCGTCTACGGCGCACTCGTGGCGATGGCACAGAAGGATATCCGATCGTTGCTCGCGTACTCTTCGATATCGCATCTTGGCTTCTGTGTGCTCGGTCTGGCGTCGTTGTCAGAGATGGCGGTGACTGGCGCGGTGTTTCAAGCGCTCAGCCACGGATTGGTTACGGCAGCGCTGTTCCTCGTCTTCGGGGTGGTAATTGACCGAGAGGGGGCTCGGGATTTCGAGAGCTTGGGAGGACTTGCTCCCAAACTGCCGTGGGTGGCCTTTTTCCTCATGGTGTTCAGCATCGCATCGGTTGCCTTGCCGCTGACGAGTAGTTTTGTGGGTGAGTTCCTGATTATTCTCGGAAGTTGGGCGAACTTTCCGCAGTGGACCTTGCTAGCATTGCTCGGGGTGGTGCTCGGAGCCGTGTACACACTCACGGCCTACCTGAAGACCATGTTCGGAACACCACGGCCGAGCTCAGAAGCAGGCTCTCGTGGAGATCTGCGTGGTACAGACGTGCTGGTAGCGACTGCGTTGGCGCTTTCGATATTCATCTTAGGACTGTTCCCGCAACGAGTGCTCACGCTGATCGAAGGGGCTCTCCAGCCGCACTTCGATTCGCGCTCCGTTGCTTCGGCCAGTCATTCAGTGGGATCCGCTTCGGCCGGCGAAGCCTCTGTCGGCGAAGGAATGGATCTCCCGGTGGTTCCGGCCACAGATTCCAGCACCAACGATCGTCTCCCTCTCGATAGCAGGTCACTATGAATGCGTTGATACCTTTTGCACCGATCCTCACGCTCTCACTCGGTAGCCTCGGCTATCTGCTTGGGGGTAAGTTTTTGGAGCGCGCCAAACTCACCGCGCTGTTGGCATGTCTGTTGGTTGGGGCGGCGCTGTATTTCATCGTCGGTGCAGTCGATAGCGCTCCCACGGTAGCGCATGGGCTGGTGGTGAATCCCTTCTCACGGTTGTTGGCATTTGTCGCCTGTGCAGGAGCCTTGCTCAGTATCATCGGCTCTGCATCATCTCTTCGACGTGAAGAGATAGAGATGACTAGCGAGTATTATTTCTTGATGCTCACCTCGCTGTGCGGCGCTCTCTTGATGATATTGGCCTCCGATCTCCTGACCCTCTTCATCGGTCTCGAGGTGGCGTCGTTGGCGTTGTACTGTTTGTGTGGAGCGCGAATATCGAAGCGCTCTTCGAGTGAATCGGCGCTGAAGTATTTTCTTATGGGGTCCTTTAGCTCTGCGTTCTTCCTGTACGGTATCGCGTTGTGGTACGGGGCTACCGGTACGTTGGCGCTGGTATCTGAGCCGCGCGTCGTAGTGTCAAACTCCCCGCTCTTGATGTTGTCGTTCCTGATGATGGTGATCGGGATGGCGTTTAAGCTTGGGCTCGCCCCATTTCATTTCTGGGTTCCCGATGTGTATCAGGGTGCTCCGACCTCGGTTACGACGTTCATGAGCTGTGTGGTCAAGGTGGCCGCATTAGGGGCGCTGCTACGGCTTTCAATCGAGTCGTTCGTTTTGCCGACTTTGTGGTCTACTGGCGTGCTGTGGCTTATCGCAGTGTTGGCGATGACTGTCGGTAACTTCGCGGCGCTTCAGCAGAGAAGTGTAAAGAGGATGCTCGCCTATTCGAGTGTCGCTCAAGCCGGATATATGCTGATGGGGCTCGTGGCTTTCGACGGGAGTGCTGATGCCGTTGCCGCTGTGGTCTATTACTTGATTGCGTACAGCGCAATGACGGTAGGAGCCTTCCTGGTTCTGTCTGCGATTGGCCCGGATGCAGACGATCTCGACCATGTGCGTGGTCTGGGCAAAAGAAGCCCGTTCTTGGCTACGTGTCTGACGTTGATATTCCTTGCGCTCGCAGGCTTACCGCCAGGACTCGCAGGTTTGGTCGGAAAGGTGTACCTGTTCGCCGTAACCTTGTCGAACGAGTTTTACGGGTTGGCGATCATCGCGGCGCTCAACTCCGCGCTCTCGTGTGCCTACTACCTGCGCGTGCCTGCAGCCGCTCTTTTTCAAAGTGCAGGATCGGATGCAACTGTTCAGGATGCGGCTATTCAGGTGCCTCTCTCTACCCGGGTTGCACTGTTGGTGTGTGCTGGTCTGGTTGTTCTGTTAGGGGTATTCCCGCAAGCGGTCGTTGACCTGGCGACTAAGGCCGGAGGGGCCTTGGTTTCGCAGTAGGGGCTTTAGGTCGCGCGGCGTGAGATAGTAGTAGAGTGTGTGCGTTGGGTAGCTGCGTTGCTCTGTCCTCTACCGAATATCGAAAGGGGCTCAATCGGATTAAGCGTCTGGGCCGGATGAAGCTTCTGGGCTGCGCAGGAACTGAAGAGCGGCATTGGCTGCAGAGCTGATGCGTTTGCTCGGTATAGCTTCCAGTATCTGCAACGCGCGTTGGCGATCCCCACCAGCCATATAAGCAGCCGCGCATTCCTCGGATACTCGTTGATCGTTTGGAAGTAGGACAGACGCACGATCCAGGTAGTTTACGCTCGTGCGCCAATCACCACGTCGCAAGAATGATCGACCGAGCAGAAGGTATGCTTCACCCCGTAAGCTTGTATGCTCTGTAGTGCCCGCCAGCAGGCACTGCGCGGCTGCATAGGCGGTGGCTACGTCGTCGATGCTAAGGCTTAGCTCGCCGAGTCGTTGGTGTCCGCGCAGCCAGAAAGGACAGCGCCGTAGGAGCGAGCGAAGCGAGGTAAGTCGCAGGTTAATATTGCCTGAGTCTGGCTCTGCAGACGGGGAAGGAGACCTCTCATGGGCTATCAGCGTACCTTCACCAACGCGCCAGAATAGCTCTACCGCTACCGCGCCAATGCTCATCAAGGGTGTCGTTCGATGACCCACGTGTTACGTTCAACCGACTGATGTGGTGATTCGTCTAATGTCCCGGTGCTCCGGTCTGTTCAGGTGCTTCGCCGACCTGCTCTTCGATGGTGAGCGGCAGGAGTTGGCGAGGGTCGTTAGCGGATCCGCCGAGTGATGCCTGAGCTGAGCGAAGCTCAAGGAGCTTTTTGTTGTGCTCTATGTCGCGATCTCGAGCACCACCCATGACTGACTCATCAGCCCAAAAGAGGAACAGGCTGAGAAGGATAGCCAGTCCGCCAGCGCCTAGTAACCATCGCACTGCTCCACGCGCTTCTGCTGCGCTCGTTCCCGAATGATTGTTTCCCATAACTCTCTCGTCCTTTGACCTGAATCGCGGGAAGTGTATACCTCTCGGGCTTTGGCCCGCAAGCCGCCAAAGAGGTTGGATGCTTCCAAGTTGGAGGCGGTTGATTAACAGGTTGCTAGAGATCGTGGGCGCATAACGCATTGATTATACAATGTTTTCTGCTGTGGTGTTGTTGGAAAAGGGAGTGGGTGCAGGAAGTGCCTTCTTAGCCGTGCGTCTGCGTGCTGTGTGTATGGTTCGTAGTACACACTTATATTTTCAAGCAGCTCGCAGTTTTCGAGGGAGCGCGGGTGAGCACGGATGTGCAGGTGCTAGGGTTACCCGCCCTCTAGACTGTGCTACAACTGGTCGTAGCGTGTTGTAAGGGGGAGTCGTCATATGATGTTGTCGAATGAGGATATTAAAGAAGTCATAGCCAGAGGCGATCTCGCTATTTCACCCTTCAATGAGAAGTGGCTACGGTCCTCCGGGATTACTATGCACCTTGGCCCCGAACTCTTGATTCCCCGTGCTGGGTACGTAGTCGATGTGACAAAGCCAGCGCCACCACCGTACGACTCGCTGATTATCACGATGGAGAAGCCGTACGCTCTCCAACCAGGCGAATTCCTGCTTGGGCACACATTTCAAAATGTCACGGTCGGTTCATCCTTGGGTTTCATGATCGAGGGTCGCAGTACCCTTGCGCGGGTGGGGCTCACGATCGTGCAAACTGCCATGATGGTGTATCCTGGGCATAGCGATAGACCGGTCACACTCGAGCTCGCCAATCACGGCCCGAATCCGATCCTCCTGTATCCCCGTATGAAGATCGCGCGTGTCGTGCTCTTCGAGCTCAAGACGCGTAGCTCGGAGCGATACGACGATAAAGGTAAGTATCGCGACCAGCAATCAGTAGGGCTCCCGATCTTCAACCAAGAGATCATGGGCGATGACGAGATAGCGTGATCGCTGGCGTTCTGTCTCTCTGAGTCGATGAAAGGATATCGTGAACGATACTCGCGCTGATACGGGTGCTCCGAACGGGTTGGTTTCGCTGCGGGTAGCTGTAGAGAAAGCGCTCGATGTAGCGGCGAAGCGCGGCGAGCGAGTCTTTGTAGTAGGAGGAATCGTGCGCGATCTCCTCATGCGACGTGCGGTTGGGGATCACGATCTCGACCTTGTCGTTGAGGGTGAGGGGACTGCGTTCGCGCGCGATCTCTGCACTGCGATAGGGGGCACTTTGAAGGTTCATGCCCCTTTTCTGACGGCTAAACTCTCGGCCCCATTCTCGAGCTGTGAAGGTCACGCGCCGTTTCTAGACGAGGTCGATGTCGCCACGGCTCGTAGCGAGAGCTATGAACGCCCCGGCGCGCTCCCGAGCGTCTCTCCAGCTTCTATTGAGAGAGATCTGTGGCGCAGGGACTTCTCCGTTAACGCGATGGCTTTGCCGCTCCCGGTGTATGTGCGGCAGCTGAGTCACTCTGAACTTGAACCCACAGTGCTCGAGCAATTGGTGGATCCCTGTGGAGGGTATACGGCGCTCGCTTCGCGCACTGTTCGTATCCTTCATCCGGCGAGCTTTACGGATGATCCCACGCGGCTCTTTCGCGCAGTGCGCTACTGCGTGAGGCTATCTTTCTCGTTCGATAACGAAACGCAAGCGGCCTTTCGCACCGCCGTCGATGAAGGCGCGCTGGCCACGATCTCTCCGCGGCGAGTGTGGAACGAGGTGGTGAGCTGCTTTGACGAGGCAGTGCCCCGCGAAACGATAGCCGCGTTCGTTGAGCGCGGGCTCTTTTCGCATTTCCGTGTTATAGCCGCGGAGGCTCTGCCTCGTCTCGCAGAGGCGATTGATCGGCTCATGGTGTTCCGGTCGTACGTCGAATCGGATTTCTTCGCGGAGGCGGGAAAGCTCTTGGTGGTAGCGGCTGCTTCGACAACTGACCGCGCTGAGATCGTCAAGGCCACCCAGGAAAAGAAGACCCTTCTTGCGCGAGCGGAGGGCGTGGCGGAAGGGCGCGTTGAGTATGCCGAGCTGTCCCAGCTTCTGGCGGCCTTTGGATTGCACGGCACGGCCGAGTTGCGAGAGGCTCTCGGCGATGCGTTAGGAGTATCGGTATCATGAGTGTATTAAATCAGAGCCTCTCGGCGGTAGTTTCGAAACTTTTTCCGGATATACGACTCTCTTCGGCCGCTGAGTTTCTTCCTATGCTCGACCTCGAGAAGGGCGAGTTGAGTTCGAGTGCGGCGATAGAGATAGCGCGCCTGACCCGGAGGAGCGCCACAGTGATAGCAACTGAGATACTCAGTGAGTTGGCTCCGGCTCAAGGCGGTGAATGGCGCGTTGACGCAGGCTATCTCGTACTCGCAAGGGTTCCGGATGCTCTCGTTCGAACCGAGATTCGAAGTCTCGATGATCTGCGCCTCGAGCAGGCACCGTGCAAAGGAGCGCCGAGAGAGATCTTGGCATTGGTTCCTGATTCGACTGCGCCGGTTTATGCCCGTTTGCGGCTCATCGCATACGCGGGCTTACAGGCGCTCCTGACGGTTGCTCTCGAGGGGCGGGTGTGGGTCGGCTTCGAGCCCGACCCGTACCAGCTCGTCGAAAGCTACGACGGTGTCGTAGCGCTCGTACGACGGGCGGTCGAGCGAGTACTGAGCAACGAAGCCGAGGTGCGACTCGACGTTGTCGCTCGGGAGCGATGCGAGGGCGTGCGTGAGACTAGCTGCGTGTGGACCTCGCACCATTACTTCGACCGCCTCTCCAAGGGAGCTCTCGCAGTGCTCAACGGGGATCGAGAGGCGGGGCGCATAGCTATCCGCATGCCCAACGATGGGTGGTTGCTCTCGCGTGATCGGGTGCTTTCAGAGCTGATTAGTCTGCCGTATTTGAGCAAGGTCGTGTCGCGACTCTCGACCACCTCACACTGGCTGCGCTGGATCTTTCACGCCGCTTCTCCGATACCCTCTGGTGACTTCGATCCCGCAGTCGCCCTGTACGACGAGGGAGCTTCGCCACTTTGGCATGTGCAGGCGCTTCTCGAGCGATTTGAGCGGATCGTTGCCCCCGTGTCTCGCCACCTACCACCGCTGGAGTTCGAGAGCATTCCGGATGCGTGGAGACCACTCGTTATGCGAGCAGCGTTTCTGCCGGCCTGGACCGCTAGAGCCGTGCGTGAAGGGGAGATTCCGGCCTGGTCAAAGGTGCTGTGTGACTTCTCTACACAAGCTCACGCGTTCCTGAACGCTCCGGCCTCTCGGCAGGCGCTCGGGCAGGGGGCCACGAATGTAGAACTCCGTCAGATTGTCGCTAGTGTGGAGTTCGGTCTTTCAAGTATACTACCGGTTGTTGCTACGAGAGGGGAATGACGAGGATGAATTGGGGACCTTTGGCGGAAAACCGAACTGCTCAATCCCGAGGGCCAGAGGATAAGCCTCGGAGAGATGGGGCGTATCGTCTTGCATCCTCCGACGAGAGAAGGAGAAGCTCTATGCCGAACGGTCGTGGGTCTAGTAAGAGCTGGGAGATTCGCCTCGGCGCTCCCCAGGTCGTCGTGTGGCTCGGGCTGGCTGTCGGTGCGTTGGTAGGTTCGTACTTCGTCGGGTTCTTCTCCGGCCAGTCCGTAGGCTTCGAGAGCGCGCGTTCCGCATCCGGTGTAGAGGTTGCTAAACTCGCCATACACGAGGAATTACCCGAGCGCTCCTCTCAGAACGTATCCGCCATTTACGACAAGCTCACCGCGCCAGCGCTGATGGAAGAGGCCCCCAAGGCGGCCCCAGAGCCTAAGGCAAAGAAGGGTGAGGAGCAGGAGCTTGCTGCCGTAAGGGTTGCCAAGGAGATCAAGTCAGGTGATGCCGCTCGAAGCGAAGGCGCGGCGCCTCGCATACTAGGAGAAGGAGACTCCAATGGGGAGGTCGATCTCTTCGAGTACGACTCGGCAGGGTCAACAGACGACGAGGAAGCTAGTAAAACGCTTACCGAAGAATCGACTGTACGCTTCTTGGGAGCTAAGTCGGATGGAGCCACCGAGAATTCCGACAAGACGCTAGGTGCTATACTCGAAGAGCGGCTCGCCAAGGCGCGGGCTGATGGTACTCGAGTAGATAAAGCAGCGGCAGAGGTACAGGGACAGCCGACAAAGAGTGACGTCAAAAAGGTAGAGGCTAAATCCGACACGATCGAGTCTGAAGCCAAGGCTCCTGAAAGTAAGCTTCTCGAAACCAAGGCCCTCGACGCCAAAGCGAAGGTGGCCGAGGAGCCTAAGCCGGTAGCTCCAGCCCTGCCTGCTGTCCAAGAAAAGGTTGCACCAACCAAACCTGATTCCAACTTCGTGAAGAGGGTTGTGCCATCCGGCTATTTCGCGCAGGTTGCAGCGCCGAAAAATCTTTCGGATGCGGAGTCGGTTGCCCGCAAACTCAAGAAGTCCGGCTTTCCGGTGGTCGTTGAGATCGCCAATGTGCGCGGAGAGGAGTACTACCGGGTGCTCGTGGGACCAGAGCAGAATCGTGTACACGCCGACCGGCTCGTGGGTCAGCTTCGCAGCGAGCGTTACCTCTCCGGACCACCCTTTATCAGGCAGGTGAAGTAAGGCTTTTGGGCCGGCTGGTATAGGGAGCGACCGGATGAGCGACGTACTGACCGTTTACCATTATCCGAAGTGCTCGTCGTGCAAGGACGCGCTCGCGTTCCTGCGCAAGAACGAGGTCTGCTTCGAAGCGATTGATATTTCGCAACGCCCTCCAACCAAGCAAGAACTGCGGGAGATGATATCTCGCCAGGGAGCGATCCGTCCGCTCTTTAACACATCAGGCAAGAGCTACCGTGAGGGGGGCTTCTCCGAGAAGGTTGCTTCGATGAGTGAGGATGAGGCCGTTGAGGCTCTATCTCGTGACGGAATGCTCGTCAAACGGCCGTTTGTGTTGACCAAGGACCATGGGTTACTTGGATTCAAGGTTGAGCAATGGTCGAGTTGTTTTGCCCCACTTCCTAGGCGAAGCCTTCAGCCAGCGTGATCCCTGTTTCGGGGATTCTCACGTGTAGGTGTGCGAGCACCGGCACGTTGGATACACAGAGTGCTAATTACTCGAATGTGCGAGGCGCTAGAATCATGAATATATTCATAAAGAGGGTCATCGCGGAATCGAGTGGGTAGGACTCGGTATTATCGCGACGTGAACGTGCTCGTGCACGTAAACGTGAACGTACCCGGAGGAGGAGTCACACTGGCTGAA
>JBIIOE010000196.1:0-3612 GCA_044337105.1 Bdellovibrionota bacterium
ATCCTGAGACGTTCCTACCACTCCTCTCCAGAGCCTTACAGATCCTCAAGCGTGGTCGCTCCTTTCACCTCACCTATCATCCTCGCTATGAGAAGAGTATCCAGCTCCTCGCTCCGTCACTCCCTCCAGGAATTACCTTGCGAGCCGACGTGTCAATGGAGCGTACCGACTTCATAATGTCCTGCGAGGAAGGAGCGGTCGAGTCAGCGTGGCGCGAGGCTTTGACTGAGCTGCTCCCCACAACTCCCTCATCATCAGCCGATACGGAGGGAAAATGAGCCCTTCCCCACACTCTAACAGGTCACTCACTATTGTGGGCGAGATCGTATCGGCTCGAGGCGGCTCGATCATGGCACACCTCCCGCAAGCTGCTGTGGGAGACCTCTGCTGGATCGACAGTCGAGACGGCGCCAAGAAGTGGGGGCAGATAGTTTCGTTCCATGACAACCTCTTTTCAATCGCCCTATTCGAGGATCCCGAGGGCATCTGTCCGGGCACTCAGGTTCGCACTCGTGGCACCCAAATGACCGTCAAAATGGGCACAGGACTGCTCGGACGCATCATCAATCCGATGGGCATACCGATCGACGACCTACCTAACGAGCCAGAGGCGTCAGCACTCAGAAACCTGTACTCTCGCCCTCCTGCCGCTTCCACCCGTCCCATGATCGACGAGAAACTCTCGACCGGGGTCCGCGCAATCGACGGATTCTGCACCATTGGATATGGTCAGAAAATCGGCATATTCGCGAGCGCTGGAGTTGGCAAGTCAACCCTACTCGCAATGATGGCGCGCGGAGCAGCCGTCGATGTAATTGTAGTCGCACTCGTAGGAGAGCGCAGTCGAGAAGTCCGAGAGTTCATCGAAGACACCTTAGGAAGCGCGGGTCTGGCTCGCAGCGTACTGGTTGTGGCGACGAGCGACGACTCGTCACTCATGCGCCAAACAGCTCCCTATACCGCGACTGCCATCGCTGAATACTTCAGAGATTGCGGGAAAAAAGTGCTTCTCATCGTCGACTCACTGACGCGTATGGCACGTGCGATTCGCGAAACGAGCCTAGCAGCCGGTGAAATGCCCGTACGGCACGGATACACCAACTCGGTATACACCGAGCTTCCGAAACTACTTGAGAGAGCAGGCACGTCTCCCCGTGGATCCATCACTGCTATTTACACGGTACTCACCAACCAAGACGAGGACATCGATCCCTTAGCAGACGAGATAAAGAGCCTATTAGACGGCCATCTGGTCCTACGCAAAGAGCTCGCTACCATGGGAGTACTCCCAGCGATCGACATCACGCAAAGCATCTCTCGCCTTTTCACCAAGCTTCAAGACCCCTCGTATAGTCGCTCGGCTCAGATAGTGACGCACGCGATGTTCCGACTCATGAAAGAGCGCGAAATAGTGTTGCTAGGAGGGAGCCCGGATCCCCAGCTGCAACGCATCCTGGATAACCAGCAGAGCCTCCTGAACCTCGTTTCCCAATCGCTGGCTGAGCAGTGTCCACAAGACGAATCCGAACAACGCGTTGCGCAGCTTTCAAGGGAACTGACATGATGCCAGTGCTCATACAAAGCGTGATTTCCCGTTCACCAGCCATCCAGCCAGAGCACAGCTCTACCCTACGTGTAACCTGCGGCACGAATCTTTGAGGTAGACATCATTGTTGATTGGACATCAATTCTCTCAATCGTGATGAAAAGTCTTGCTCACGATCTGCCAACGTCCATCAACCTTCGCCACATGCAGGTAATCAGTAAACCGCAAGCCCATATACAGGTCTCTCACCTTTACATTTCCAACTGAGCCTGTGAGGTCGATCGACTCGATCACCATGTCGAAAGGTTCACCAGTCTGGGCTGGAATTGGTCGAGTCGAGATCCGTTCGAGCCAGTGTTCCAGAGTCAATTCAATAAATGCCCCGTACCGATAACCATAGAGCTTGGCACTAGGGAAGAATGCCTTTTTAAGACGCGTCAAATCCCCGTGATACATTCCTTCGAAATAATCCTGGATCGCAGCTTTTACGAGCGCTGACTCCATATCACTCAATCGTTCGCTTGTGTCTGTATCCAATTCCATGCCCTCAACGAACTCATTTCAACAGCATCTCTGCGCAGCTCAGGTCTTAATTGCCCAAGTTTGACATAAGTCTAAACTACAGCCTTATAAATCGGAATGTCGATGCTGTAAAAATACCGATCAAAGAAGAGCCCGTGTCGGATGGCCTGGTGATCTCACCATCGAGTTCCTGCTCGACGAACGAGACTCTATGTGCTGCCTTCACGAGGATCGCACTCTGTCCCAGGAGGGACCTCTCTGCCACACACCACTCACAGTTCATCAGCTATCGCGGGCTCCACTTGCGAAAATAGGCACTTTATCGATTTCGATTGCTGGTTACGACAAATGTGTGAAATGTACCTGGAAGGACTTCAGAGATAGGCGCTGAAGATGTGTGTACCTCTCGAGGAGTAAAAAGATGATACCCAGCACTACAACGCTTGCCAGAACAACCTTCGCTCCGCAGGACATCGCTGAGATATTAAGGACTGTATATGGTTCGAGCCGATGGAACCTTCCGTATGCAACTGAAGGGAGCAAGAGCACTACGCCTCGCTCTTCCGCTACGGTGCTCCGCTTCTCCTCGAATGAAAGTCATGTTGTCATTTCAGGTTTTGAATCAAAACCTGCGGACTGTAGGTCAATGTCGGACTCGATACTAGCAGCTCTTGTGTCTAACAAGCTCTGCAAGCCTACGGCCCACTACATAACCCCAGTCAGTCCGAATACCACCGGTGCACTTCTCCTGCATCCGGATGCGTTCTATCCGGAAGTGCTCCGCGAGGTTCGAGACGCCACTAACTACAGAGATATTTTAAATGAAGCATGTAAGGCGTGCGGTAAACAGATTCCTGTATGGGCAATCAGCGAGGATTTGACGAG
Source organism: Bdellovibrionota bacterium (assembly GCA_044337105.1). Taxonomy (GTDB): domain Bacteria; phylum Bdellovibrionota_C; class UBA2361; order UBA2361; family OMII01; genus OMII01. The sequence continues at coordinate 2,954 of JBIIOE010000196.1, forward strand.
TGGAGTACTCCTTCAGGCGCAAGCCGATCCGATCTTTACGACTCCCGATCTACTCTTTGCTTCCAGACACAGCTACCTTCAACGGAACCGCGGACAGGTTTTCAGTAAACCGAATGTGTACAAGACTACCACCTTCCTCGAGGCACTGGGTATAATCAGCAGCGCCGATGACCTGAGTATACAAGAAGGTGCGGGCTCCGGTGGGTTTTCTATGGACGACCATGATGACTGGTGGATGCCCGTTGACCTTAGGCTCCCCTATCGAAATGCAGGACCACTCACCAAAGCGCTAGGATTTATCGAGGCTCAAAAAAGATCTGTATTTGTGCAGAAAGTGACAAGTTCGTTCGCACCTGAAATTCAAGAAACGTTTAAGAGGATTGCGTGTGAGGCTCGTGAGCAAAGCGCCACATATCCGGGCGTCGCTGAAGTCAACAAAGAAGACAACGACTCGATTAACGTTCAGGTGCAGCCGGTAACTCCTTTGAGATGGTCTGTTGCCCTGGATGCGTCGTTTCGCAATTCAGAGGAGCTGAAGGCGTTCAACGAAGGTGCCTTACGACGCGGATTGTGCGTCGAAGTCCTCGAGGACACCCCCAAAGGCTATGCAGGTGCTGTACGCATCCCTGATTGCTCGAGTGAAGCCTTCAAAAGCCTTC
>JBIIOE010000117.1:0-11644 GCA_044337105.1 Bdellovibrionota bacterium
CGTGTGGCCAAAGACCTTGGAATTCAGGTGCACACTATAGGTATCGGAGCGGGAACGGCTCCGATAGTCGACCCGCGCCACTTGGGTGGAATGATGGGCCTTAGCCTCGGGCAGATGGCGGAGTTCGACGAGAGCACACTCAAACGGATCGCCGAGACAACTGGGGGCGTCTACTTCAACGCCAGTAGCTTCGAGGGCTTCAAAGCTGTGTATCGACAGATTGAAAAGCTCACAGAGGTGGATGTCGAGCGACCGGACCGTACGGTGATAGAGGAGCTTTTCTGGCGCTACGCGCTGGCTGGTGCCGTATGCTACCTGTTGGCACTCCTACTGAGCATTACACTCTTCATGAAGGTGCCGTGAGCGTATGAGCATCGGAGACTCCGGAATACTTCAACCTACAGCCCTGATCGCAGCCCCTATCCTCGCTCTCGTGGCCATTATCCTCGTACTCCGTTCGCGGGTGAAGGCACGCAGGATGACGACACTCGGGCTTGGGAGCCTCCGTTCTGCCGGCACCGCCGTGATCCTCGCCCTGCTCCCCCTAGCGCTTCTCGCGATTGCTGTGCTTCGCCCGTATTGGGACAGCGAGGAACTCGAGCTTACCGTGGCAGGTGACGACTATATGTTTCTGGTCGATGTGAGTCGCAGCATGTACACACGCGACATACCGCCGTCGCGTATAGAGCTCGCCAAACGCAAATTGAAGGATCTCATCGGAGCGTTTCTCGCAGCCGGAGCACCTCACCGTTACGGATTGACCCTCTTCGCCGGTGACAGCTATCTGTTCTGCCCGATTACCACGGATGTTGCAGTCGTGCGCCAGTTTATCGACGCGATCGACCCGAGCATGGTAACGACCCTCGGGTCGAACCTCGAGGCGGGTATTGCGACCGCTCTCGAGCGCTTCGACAAGAGCAACTCGAAGAGTGGTCACATCCTGCTCATCTCCGACGGAGAGGACGACCAAGTCGCACTCGCCCGAGTCCTCTCGTTAGTCGAATCGCGCGGTGTGCGGGTAGACGTGCTCGGAGTGGGAACCCCCGAAGGTAAGCCGATAGAGATCACACCGGGCACGTTCCTGCGAGATTCGAACGGCCAGATCGTTCACAGCCGACTCAACGAAGAATCTCTTAGATCCCTCGCACGTGCCGGAGGAGGTGTGTACGTTCGAGCAACCCTCGACGACCGAGATCTCGATGTTCTCGTAAAGGCGGGTATGCCACTCGGGTTGTCAGATATCGGACAGCACCGTCGCAAGATAACGAGCTACCGCGAGATCGGCGCGTGGTTCGCACTGGCGGCGCTGATTGCAATCCTCCTCATGACAGTTCTACCGCGCTCCGGTGCTCTTCTGCGCGCGATTGCACTGACGCTCCTGTTTATCCCAGAGCTCGCGCAGGCTCAGACACCTCCACCTGAGAAGCCCTCTGCACGCACCGCCTACGAATTCTATCAGAGTGGTCGCTATGCAGATGCGATCTCGGCGTTCGAGTCGGCTGTCGCCAACGATCCTACCAACACCGACCTCAAACAAGCCTTGGCGAGCGCGCTTTTCAAGGCTGGGCGCTTCGAAGAATCCTTGAAGCTTTTCTCGGCGCTCTCGGAATCAGCGAGTGACGGGAAGAGATTTTTTGAGAACGAGTACAACAAAGGCAACGCCCTTCTCGCCTTGCGGCGCTACGATCAGGCGATCGACGCCTACACCCGAGCGCTCGATGTGAAGCCAGACGACGAACGCGCACTCCACAATCGCTCGCTGGCTCGCGCGTTACGTGAAGAGGCCCAGCGCGCCACCCCGACACCTACACCTACACCTACACCCACGACAGTAGCTACCGCCACTCGCAATCCGAGCGCGCCTACTCCTACGCCGACTTCGGCTACGCAGGCCACTCCTACCAGCGAGCCGACCCCCTCGCCTGCCGCATCCAATGCAAGCCCGACCCCTTCTCCGGCACCGAGTGCAGAGGCGTCCCCAACGCCAGGTGGCGCCCCCTCGCCACAACCATCTTCGGCACCCAGCCCAGGTTCCTCGCCGACCCCGAATGGAACGTCGAGCCCCGATGCATCACCGCATGCCTCTCCGAGCGCGAAGCCGGATGTCGCTCAGGAAACACCCTCCAGCAACAACGACTCCGATACCCCAACGCCAGAGCCAGGACGACTCAAAGAGGCGCGTGAGGAGACTCCTCCTTCGGAGCCAAGCGCTCCTTCGCCAGCGCCAGCCAGTACCCGAGATGCTGCCGACACGAAAGATCTGTCGCAATCTGAGGCCGAGGCGTGGTTAGAGTCGCTTCCGGATTCTCCGCTTTTGATACGAAAGAAGCGCAGCGAGAGAGGTGTGGCAAAACAAACGTGGTAAGATCGCATGGTATCGGTTTTATGATGAACACTCGCTCTCCCTATCGGTCAGCGTTGCCTCGCGTCCTGTGGCTGGTGGTCCTTGGTATCGTATGGGCACTTCCGGCAGCGGTATACGCGGCACCCTCGGTGCGTTCGGAGGTCACTCCTACCTCCGGTTCGCTTGATGACCTCTTCCTGTTCACTGTGACGGTAGAGGGGGTATCTCGATCGGCACCACCCCTGCTCTCGGGAGGAAACGACTTCACACTCGAACTCCTCGGCTCTCAGACCGCCATTTCGATCGGCAGCAACGGCGTCGATCCGAAGGCTTCGTATTTCTACAACCTGAAGCCGAAGCGCGAGGGCGAGATCCTCACACCAGCCGTGGAGATCGACCTTGGTGGGGGAAAGCTCACGGCCGAGCCAATCAAAGTTGAGATACGCAGCGGTGCGCGCGGCGACTCCCCTAACGCTAGCGCTGGCGATACCATCGGAAGGGACCAGCTCTTTGCGCGTCAATCCGCTGTTCCCAGCTCAGTATACCAGGGGCAACAGGTCGTTAACACGGTGGCGCTCTATACGCAGTTTGAACTGCCCCAGTTGGTCATAGAGGAGCTCGGGTCTGATGGCTTTTGGCAAGAGCCACTTGTCGATGATGACCGCTCGACCAAGGTCATTAATGGGATCGAGCACATGGTCGTGCAGGTCAAGAAGTCGCTCTTTCCACTGCGCAGCGGCACTATAGAGCTTCCAGCGCGGAAAGTGCGCGCGAAGGTACCGGTGCGACAAAGAAAACGTGCAGGCCCGGGCTTTGGTTTCTTCGACGATGACATCTTCGGAGGCTTCTTCGACCCACTAGAGCTCAAAGACGTCGAGATCACCTCGAACACCGCCTCGGTAGAGGTCATCCAGCTGCCTCCAGCCCCCAATGAGATGCAGCCATTTTTGGGAACAGTACCCGTAGTTGGGGCGACCGCTTTGGAGCTCTCGTACCCGCCCGATGCCATCAACGTCGGAGAGAGCAAGACCGTCACGGTGACCGTCGTGAGCACGGGGAACCTCAAACCTCTCAAATCTCTCCCACTTGCGAGCCAGCCAGGTGTGAAGATCTACGAAGAGCGGCCGGAGTCGAGGATAGATCGGAGCCGTTCTCAGCTCGTTACGCGCCACTCGTTCCGCTACTCCATTGTGCCCCTCAAGCCAGGATTGATCAGGATACCCAAGCTACAATTGGCTTTTTTTGACCCACAAAAGAAGAGCTATGCGCTTGCGCAAACCTCCGACATCGCGTTTCCAGTAAGCGGCAAAGCGCTCGTTGGCGCCGACCAGACCCCCACCACGAGCGGAGCTGCGCAGACACCCAACGCTCAGGCACGGGGAGCTCAGGGACTGGGCGCTCAGACACCCGACAACGGACGACCGCGCCTAGTGCCTACTCTACCGCCCGTGCCGGTAGGGCCGCCGCTACGCTACGAAGAACCAACCACACTCCACAAGCTTGCCCAGCAGGTAAGTCCGCAGCTCGCGCTTCTTCTATTGAGCGCGCTCACTGCATTCGCGGGGATAGCATTCGTGGCGTACCGCCTGCGTGCGAAGCGCACGAGCCGCTCGTCGCTTTCCGCATCTGAGATCGATCGCGGTACGTCCTCAAAAGAGCTCGAGCAAGCCCTGCGTCGACTCGCCGGACAGCGCCTGAACGGCGTACGTGACGACAGCACCGTCGACGAGATTCGCTCAATGGTAGCCAGCCAGGTTTCTGACCGAGAGCTCGCACTCGCGATCCGCTCGCTACTCGACGATCTCGAGGTACTTCAATACGGGGGGTCCTCGGAGGGCGACCAAGACGAACTCCCGGCTCTACGTAGGCGCTTAAAGGACCTAGCCCGGCAGTGGCGCTAGGGAAGCAAGGCAAAACCTACCCGTAGCGAGAAAGTGGCGGTTGGGTTGGTATTCGATTTTCCCGACAAAGTCGGGCTTCTTTGACCCTATTCTTCCATCGCGCTAGATTACCCCTATGGGAATTCAAGGATCGTCCGTACAAGAAACATTCGAACTCATGAAGATCAAGCTCTCGCGCCTCGTTCCAGAGGTAGAGCTGCGTATCAAGGCTGAACTCGTTTACGAAATTAACCGCCTCAAGAAGGAACGCGGTGCCCTCATCCTCGGCCATAACTACATGGAACCCACCCTCTTCCACACCGTACCGGACGTGGTCGGTGATTCGCTCGAGCTCTCTCGACGAGCGGCAGAGACTGATGCTCCGATCATCATCTTCTGTGGCGTGCGATTCATGGCCGAGACAGCAAAAATTCTCAATCCGAGTAAAACGGTTCTCCTCCCGGCAAAGGTCGCCGGATGCTCGCTCGCTGCAAGCATCACTGCTGAGGACGTGCGCGAGCTGAAGCGACAGTATCCTGGTGTTCCTGTGGTGTCGTATATCAACACCTACGCCGACGTAAAGGCCGAGTCCGATATCATCTGCACCTCGGGCAATGCGGTCAAAGTTGTTCAGTCGCTCGATTCCGACACAGTCATCTTCTTGCCGGATGAATACCTCGGGTCGAACGTCGCTCGAGAGAGCGGTAAGCGCTTCATCTTTCCGAAGTCCCCAGACACACCCGCCTCGGAACCAGTGATGATCGGCTGGCGGGGCCGCTGCGAGGTGCACGAGCAGTTTTCGGTCGACGACGTGCGAAACATCCGTTCACAATTCCCTGGGGTCGAAGTTCTGGCGCATCCGGAGTGCAGCCCTGAGGTAGTGGCCGCCTCGGATTACTCGGCCAGTACCTCCCGCATGGTAGATTTCGTGAAGCACTCCAAAGCACCGCACTTTTTAATCCTCACCGAGTGCAGCATGGCCGACAACATCATCGCGGAGAACCCCGATAAAGATGTGCTGCGTATGTGCAGCATACGCTGTCCGCACATGAACGAGATCACGCTGGAGGACACCTTGAACGCCTTGCATAACACAGAGCAGGTCATTGAGGTGCCCCAGGAAGTCCAAGAAGGGGCACGACGTTCTCTGCAGCGAATGCTCGAGGTGCGCTGAGGCATTTGGGGCGGGCGTGCTCGCTGTCGCCTAGCCCGTCTCAGATTCGAACAGACGGCAATCATGGAGGACGTTCTCTTCTGCGCATAATCCTCCCTTGGTACGTGTGGTCATGCTAGCCTCACTGACGTCTTGGCAGTCGAGGGGATCGTTATGGCAGTCCCGCGTTCATCGTGTGGCCACCTCTTCTATGTAGCGGTACTCGGTACCTTGGTGAATGGCTGCTCATCCCTGCAGAGCGCGGACGTTACCGGTGCGTCCAAAGTATGTGCGCACTCCAGCCAGACCGAGGTAGCTCACAGCACACCTAGCCCGACTCGAACTCAGATCGCGCGTTCATTCTCTGGAGGCCCGCCGAGTGCCGGTACGAGGGTCGTGTGGATTACGCGCGAGGATCCCTGTTTGTAAGCGGAGAAGAGATCTCCTGCGGTGCTTTTGCACCTTGCGAGCCCTGCGGTCGCCGTGGCACCCTTCTGTGACACAGCATCATTATTAGAGGCGTCATGATCGCCCTCCGCTTTATTTTTTGCAATTTAGGCCCATTTCGTTGGCGTTTCGCACTGATGCTCGGGGTGGCGGCCATCGATGGCGTGGTGCTGTTCGCTATCCCGCTGATCCTTGCGGAGTTCACGAGAGGCGGCTTCACCGCTCAGCAGTGGGGGCGCATTGTGCCTCTACTGGTCGTATGCATGGCAACCTCGATCGCTATGCAATGGCTGGTACGGAGGTATGGCGAATCGTTGGGGCGGCATTACTCCAACGAACTCCAACTACACTACTTTCGAATCGTCGAACAGCAAGAGGTCGCAGTTCTTCAAAAGCACCACTCCGGCTACATCTTGTCGTTAGTCTCTCGGGTTGCAGAAGGTGCTGGCTCGTTGACCGTCACCTTGCTGTGGCTTTTGTCACACATTGTGGTGGTCATGGCCCTATTTTTCGCCTTCACGGCGCGTGAATCTGTGCCGATAGCCCTCGTAAATCTGCTCTTGATGGTGGTGTTTCTCTCGGTGAGCCTGTGGTTTTCGGCGCGGATGGTACCGTTGCTTTCCGAGCTAAATCTCGCCTCCGCTCGCGCCGGACAACGCTTCGTGGATGTGATGGGCAATATCTTGACCGTTAAGCGCCTCAGGCTTCGTCGCTTTGCGTTCGACCACCTGCGCGAAGCGCTCGGGATTGTCGACATGCAAGTGAAAACAGTGCAACGGTTCCATGCTATCCGCTGGGCAACCTTGCACGCCATCTTCGCGTTGGGCTTCCTCGGGACGATCTCCTTTCTTCTCTGGCGAATCTCACAAGGTACGACGAACGCCTCAGTACTCATCCTGTTCATCTCGGCCTATGCTACCTTGCGAGGATACCTCGAAAGCCTTTCGGAGCTGATCAAAGACGCTCTAGAGCTCGGAGGGTATATTTCAACCCTTTCCGGACTCCTCGCCCCAGTACACCCCCCTGCGATGATTGAAGGGAACCGGGAGTGGCAGACGATATCGGCTGACGGTGTATCCTTCACCCATCCGGAAAGCGGCGCTACTCTTTCAATCCCCGAACTTGCGCTCTCTAGGGGCGAGGTTGTTTGCATCACCGGGGAATCAGGGCAAGGCAAGAGTACGCTCATGGCACTCATAGCTCATCTGCTAAGACCTGATGTTGGAGAGCTTTCGATCGATGGCGTACCGTACCGCGCGCGGGAAGAATCCCTCGATCAGCTGTTTGCAATCACCTCACAGGAGGTAGATCTCTTCGCCATGAACATCCGTGATAACTTACGGCTCGGCCGTAGCATTCCCGATTCTCAGATACTCTCTGTGCTCGATTCTCTCGCCCTTACCCCATGGCTCGAGACCCTACCACAGGGACTCGATACAGAGATCGGAGAACGCGGCGTGCGCGTATCCGCCGGCCAACGTCAGAGGATCAATTTAGCCAGAGCCCTGCTCCTCGATCGGGAGATCCTGCTGCTCGACGAGCCGACATCGCATCTCGATAGAACTACCGAGCGTGTTGTGGTCGAGACGCTCCGCAGGGCAGTGCGGGGGAAGACGGCGGTGATCGTCACGCATCGTGACGCTCTTCTGTCCCTTGCTACTCGGCGTTACGAAGTCCGCAACGGGACTGTTAGCCGTTGTTGAGGCTCTAAGCTTCCCTCCCACAGCGCTCGAACACAATCCGTTTAGCTAAAATCCGAAGAGAACCGAAAATCCGCCCCATACCTTGTTGGTCGTTGCTCCATCCTCACTACCTGTGTACGCCAGGAGCGGGCGAAGGGTAGCTGGCCCGATAGGCATATCGGTCGACATGCCGGATGTAATCTGCACCAATCCTCCGTGGTCGTAGAGCTGCTCTGCGTGCGAAGCAAAGCCTAAGCTCGAGAAGAAGGTCAGGTTAAAGGCCCCCTCCCCGCTCTGCCGGAAGGTGTGGCTCAGAGATATTTCGTAGTACAGAGAATCGAACCTGTCGTAATCCCAATACACCGTGAAGGACGGGGAGAGTATCGTATCCAGAGAAAGTGCTCCCCAGAGCTCCGATGTCGAATTGACTGAGTCCGCGCGCTTTGGATATCCGTACCAATACTGCCCCACAGAGAACGTAAAGCGCGAGATGGTGTAATCGTAGGCAAGCCCCTGGTCCATTACGAAATAGGTATCAGAATCCCGCTCGCCTTCAAGAGGAGCAAGAAACCACAAGAGACCACTCACCGTTCCGTATTCGCCAAACGAATACCGTGGCTGAATCGAGGGTTGTAGATTGAGCCCGTCATACAGGTGACGACCTCGAAACATGAAGGTAGAGAACACCGAGGTGTTGAGATCCAGGTCGAATCCCTGGTGATCTTTGTAACGATACTCCACTGGGGCGTACGACATGGAGTCAGAGGCCTGTTGAGCCTGCGCATCGGCACTCACACCGAAACAAAACGCCACCACGCATAGAACCCAACGGAACATAGCCCTCCAACCTGCCCCTGCAAGAGCACTCTCCACGAGAATAGATGCTCAAACGGCCAAAGAGCGAGCAACCAAACTATGGTTCTGGCGTATCAACAGGCAGCAGTCAGATACTATCATCCCCTGCCCAATGAACACAGTGGGCATTTTTCAACGGGGCACATGCAGAGCACTCAAACATGGCGAGCCTTCCGAACATTTCGAAGCCGCCAGCTGAGATCCCGGAGTACCCCGTTTGGAGCTACAGCGTGAGCTTCTGCATGCTGTCTACTACTGTCAGAGCATCTCGAAAGGCTTGGGGCAGAGGCTCCTTGCAATACAGCTGCATGATTCGCATATCAGCGCATATGCGAGTTTTTTCGATGTGCGCCGAATGTTTGGCTGTAATCGAGCGAAGCACTCCCTCGAGTGAAAAGAGCGCCCGATAAGCTCGCACGCTGTCTAAACCGCTACCTGGAGATGACTCGATGTGTGGATGGGGGTCAGTGCAGAGATACATACTACGTCCCTGTAAAATACTGCGCCTTGAGCGCCGAGAAGATCCATTCCTCTCTACAGAAGAGTAACGACACCCTATTCGCCGCATGTAACGATCTGTGGCGTTTTTAGGGGGCTGGCTACCGCCAAAAAGCCCAACTTGCTGAAATCACTAGCCTCGATACTCTGCGTATCGTCTCAATAACCATTTTCCCATCGCAGTGCCATGCGTGCTACCCTACGAAAACAGCCCGTTGTTTTCAGATCTCTTCAATAAGATCTTCCGCGCAGGTACCATAGAGGAGTCATATCTGCGAAAAGGAGCCATACCGTACAAGATGCGTGTAGTTTGTATTCATATCCCCCGAAGCGGCAGCACTGATGCGGCATCGGCCGCCGCCGATGCGCTTTATGCCACCAAGTGCGAAAATTTACCCAACTTGAATTTTGGTCACCAGCTCGACGACCTGGCAGAGAGTATCTGGGAACCCTTTTCACTAGAGTACTACTCTTCCTCGAACATCGTGTACGTCTGTATGGCTGGTAGCGACTCGATCATCGACTACCTGACCACGGGAATTTACACCTGGATGGGCTCTGCGGAGATCCGTGATGTGGAGGATTACACACTCCACACCACTCCCAACACCGTTACGGTCGGTACAGACTTGCACCTCTGGCGCCCAGACATCTACCCACTCATTAACTGGAGGAAGCTCAGATTCGCTTCCATAGCTCCAACCTTGACCGCGCTCTCGCAGATTCCACAAGGCGACCGAGTACTGGTTCAGGTAACCCTGAAACCGATACCCGACTCCGTCCCCCTGCATCTGAAACTCGCAATAGCCCGTAATCAGGAGCGATTGGTCAACAAGATGAGGCCACGCAATTGGCTCCGCAAAGGCCTCCCCAACGAAACGTGGGATCTAATCAAGAAAAAGTGTACCAGCCACCTCTTTCAAATGAACTACCGCATCTCTGCCTTTGCAGAGGCGCCAGACAACTCCGGGACGAAATCCATCGACGCAATCGCACAGCGCTTGGCACAACACGTGACAGCAGTTGCCGATTCGACCAAACACTTCAACACCGTCGACGAAAACCGACTCGTAATGGGCAAGATGGAGCGAGGCAAGGCCTTTCTCCAAAAAGTGCAGAGTCGTCGTTTCGTGAAGCCTTTTCGCATCTCCTCCGAAGAGCTCTCGGCCATATGGGTTCCGCCTGGTGTCGACTTAATCCCAAACACCGCTCAAGTTCTTTCACGCAAGGCGCCGCCACCCGTCGGTCTGCCGACAAACTTGGAAGACGATCAGATCTCATTCTTCGGACACACCAATTACCGCGACACCGTGATTCCGTTCGGTATGCGGCGTTTCGATCGACGGCGCCACATGTACGTGGTCGGAAAATCAGGAAGTGGCAAATCGTGCCTCCTTCAACTTCTAGTTCGGAACGACATCGAGCAGGGGTTCGGCTGTGCAGTGCTCGACCCTCACGGAGACCTGGTAGACGACATTTTGAAGCTCGTGCCGAAGCATCGGGCAAACGACGTCGTCATCTTCGATCCTTCTGATGCGGCTCATCCACCGAGTTTCAATCCGATTCACGCCGTCAGACCCGAACTGAGAACACGCGTCACCATGAGCTTTATTGACGCCTTCCGGCGCGTGTTCGGGTCGGACTGGTCGGAGCGAATGGATCACGTACTCCGATATGCGATGCTGGGCCTGGTAAACCTGCCGGGCGCAAACATCCTGTCACTGCGCCGCATGCTGTGCGATGACGCTTTCAGGGCGGAGGTCGTTCGCCAAGCCTCTGACGAATCAGTGAAGCGTTTCTGGCTGCGCGAATTTATCGCTCGACGAAAGGAGTTCGAAGAGGGCCCGATCTCCAGGCTGCTCAACAGACTCGACGAGCTCTTGGCGATGGAGACCATGCGAAACATCCTCGGTCAATCCAAGAGCCTCTTCGATTTCCGAGAGTTCATGGATTCCCGTAAGATCGTACTCCTCAAGATATCCAAGGGTGTCTTGGGTTCCGAGAATGCGGAACTGCTCGGCACGCTTTTGATCTGGAAGATCTACGAGGCGGCTATGTCACGGGCTGACATACCTGCCGAGGACAGGCAGGACTTCTACTTCTACATCGACGAGCTCCAGAACTTTGCGACCGAGTCGTTCGGAGAGATCTTGAGCGAATCACGCAAATACAGACTCTGCCTGACGTTTGCCAATCAATACCTCGGACAGCTCGACGCCCCGATTCGACGTACCGTATTCGGGAATGTGAACAACTTCCTCTCTTTCCGTGTCGGTGCCGAAGATGCGGGGCTGGTTGCAAATGAGCTTGCTCCACGCTTCGGAAGTGAAGACGTGGTAAACCTCGCCCTACGCGAGTTTTACGCCAAGATGAGCATCGATGGCGAAGTGCAGGAATCGTTCTCTGGGCGAACCCTCGACGTGCGCTACCTACCCGAGAACGAACGCGCCGTCACTCAATGCATCGAGAGCTCACGCGCTCGCTACTGTTTGCCGGTAACCCAGGCACGAGAGCAGATCAGTCGTGGCGGGATACATGGTCGACGGGCAGGAAATATCTGAGCTCTGCTCCCTGCGTAGAGTAAACAAAAAAGACAGTGAAGTCAGCGAGGGGGTTTCCCACCCTCGCTGCGCTCCCGTTCTTTTTGTGGGCTCATAGTGGAATCGAGTGGGGAGTACCGAGGCCAGGAGGGCGCAAGTCGTTGTTTTGACTATAAATAGCACCTTTCCACGTGAACGTGCTCGTGCACGTAAACGTGAACGTACCCGAACGAGCAGCTTTATCT
>JBIIOE010000197.1:0-3576 GCA_044337105.1 Bdellovibrionota bacterium
GCGACACGTAGTCGCACGCCGCCTTTTTCAAGCGTACCAGCCGTTGCTATGTTTTTGGCCCAACCTATCAGAGACATTACCTTATCTAACTCTCAAAGAGCTCCCGAGTCGAGTATAGCCGCTGGTCGGCCCTCGTACCACCTACAAACCTTGCATCACGAGGATTGAGCACTTTCATCGATTGTGATTCTCTAAGACCGAGGAGAAGCTCTCCTTTTACATGCTTCGTGCACTTTGGATACCGTTCCCATGAGGAAGTGGCTCACCAGCAAACAAGGAATACCCCTCGCTCTGGTATCCCTACTCCTCCTACTCTCAGCTCTGCCAGCTTGGGGCGACGATTCCTTGCCATTTGAACTACCACCGCGGAGCGAGATCCTCAAAATCCGAAGCGCCGTTTTGGAAACAACCAGGGGCACCATCTACCTTGAGCTTTTTCCGGAAGAGGCACCCTGGCATGTGGCTAATTTCAAGTACCTAGCCGACAGAGAGTTCTATCGAGGGCTGACCTTTCACCTCTACAAGCCGAACTTCCTTGTTCAAGGAGGCGATCCCCAAGGAACAGGCTTCGGCGGCCCTGGCTACACGCTACCACCCGAATTCAGCAACCGTCACCATACTTTTGGAACCTTGGGGATGGCGCGCAAGCCAGATGCCGTCAGCCCAAAAGGTCGTCCCGTGAACCCGCAAAGACGTTCGAGCGGCAGCCAATTTTACATAGCTCTCGGCGAAGCCCCCGACATGGATAGCCGTTATACGATTTTTGGTAAGGTTATTGGCGGTATCGATGCCTTGGAGGAGTTGAGAGCTGGCGACAAGATTCAGAGCCTTACGGTGTACATTAGAGAGGGTGGTCGTTAGCGCAGAGAGGCCCCCCTCCCCGCTGCAAAAGCGGATCTTGTTAGGAAAGCAACCCCACTTCAAACGACTACAGATCCGGCGACTCGAGGTAGCTGCTCGCAGTAGCCTCTCCCTCTTCGCCCGTACTCACGAGCTGCTCTTCCGGTTCCGTACCCTTGACGAAGTATTCGAGGAATGCGCCCGCCACCCCTGGTTGCGCGCGAGTACCGTTGGCTTTCCAAATCCAAAACGGATCTACTCCATCAGGTATGCTGAAATCGAGTTGTTCGGTAACCTTTGGTGGCTCGTATGCGACCCCCAATTTATCCGCTTCCTCCTTCGCCTCTTTCTCGAGCTGGCCCGACTCTGCAGCGCTTCTATGTTCGAGGAAGTTACGCATGAAATTGAGAAAGATAGGAGCTGAGACAACTCCGCCCGTTTCTTTAGGCCCAATCTGCTTCTTTTGATCGAATCCGACCCAGACCCCACACACCCAGGTCGGAGTATAACCGATGAACCATGCATCCATCTGATCGTTTGAGGTTCCGGTCTTTCCAGCAACTGGGCGGCCGAGCTCTTTCACTTTGTACCCAGTACCACTTTCGATAACCCCCTTCATCATGTTCGCCAACACGAAGGCGCTGTTCTCGTCGAGCACTTGCTTCGCCTTGCTCAACTTTTCTTGCTCGTAGTCGTAGAGCACGTTGCCGTACCGATCTTTGACCTTCACCACGAACACTGAATCAAAAAGCAATCCCTTGGCTGCCAAGACTCCGTATGCGCGGGTCATCTCTAATACTGTCACCTCACCCGCACCAAGAGACAGCGAGAGATTACGACCTAGAGGGCTCACGATTCCGAGCATTCTCGCATACTGAATGACCGCATCCACACCGATTCGCGACACGATGTCGGCTGAAACCAGATTTCTGGATTTCTCCAACGCCACTCTGAGGGTGATAGGACCAAGAAATTTTTCGTCGAAGTTCGCGGGCGTCCACAACGTATCTCCGACCCTAAAGGTACGCGGAACATCGTAGACTATCGTAGCGGGTGTGTACTTGAACTTATCGAGCGCTGCCAGGTACACGATAGGCTTGAACGAGGATCCAGGTTGTCGAAGAGACTGTGTCACGCGGTTGAATTGACTTTGACCATAATCGTAGCCCCCCGCCATCGCACGAACCTCGCCCGAAAAAGGATCAAGCAACACTACGGCCCCTTCGACATCAGGTGTCTGGCTGAGAACAACTTTGGTCGGCGCGTTCCCCTCCCCCTTTGCGAGAGATACCTCGATCAGATCGCCTTCTTTAAGGATATCGGTCGGAGCGCCGAAACGTACCGACTCGTCGTTGCTCAAAATTTTCTTGGCCCATCCTGCTTCGCTCAGATCTAACGTCAAGACCTGCTCGCCTACGAGCACCTTTGTCGCCGTGCGCGCGATGGAACGCACAAACGCAGGGTAAATCTCGTCGTAATCCAAAGGTGCCGCTGCAATGCTTTTGCCAAACTTAGCGCGGTATTCTGCCTCTGAAATCCTACGAATCGGCCCGCGCCAACCACGCCGCCTGTCGACCTCGCGCAAACCCTTGCGGAGCGCGGCGGCAGCCATTTTATCCGCCTTCACATCTACCGCTGTCGTTACCTCTAATCCGTCGCTGTCCAGGTCGATACCTTTGAATTTGTCCGCAAAGACCCTCCGAATCTCTCCAACATAGTACGGTGAAGCGAACACATTTCGCTGAGAAGCAGGATAAAATTTAACCTCCTCCTTTGCCGCAGCTTGAAGCTGCTCCGAGGTGATGAAACCTGCCTCGAGCATCTGCTTGAGAACCTGTAGCTGCCTCTGCTTGCCATCTTTGGGATTCTTGATAGGTGAGTAAATGGATGGGCCTTTGGGTAAGCCGGCGAGGTATGCAGCCTCCGCCAACGTCACTTCCGGTAACTCTTTATGATAGTACAGACGAGCAGCTGCTCGGATTCCATACGCCGAATTACCGAAGAAGATCTGATTGAGATATATTTCGAAAATCTCGTCCTTCGAAAAGCGGCGCTCGAGTCTGTACGCGAGGACGGCCTCTTTTGCTTTACGAGAGTAGCTTCTCTCTGAGGTCAACAGCAGGTTCTTCACGACTTGTTGAGTGATCGTCGAGGCCCCTTGCTTCGTGTCCCGACTCTGCACATTTTTGAAGACAGCGCGAAGAATACTGACGGGGTCAATACCTGAGTGGCTGTAAAAAGCGGCGTCCTCCGTGGCGAGAAAAGCCTTGCGGAGAATGTCTGGAACCTCGTCGATCTTCACCGGATAGCGGCGCTCCGAGAAGAACTCCGCCATCAAGGATCCATCACGTGCGAGCACCCTCGTCACTGCCGGTGGCTTGTAATCTTCGATACGAGCCAGTTTGGGGAGATCCCGAGTTATATAGAAGTATCCCCACAATCCAAATAGCCCAACAATGATACCTACAGACAGGCCGAGGGTGAGGAGGGTTGTAAAGATCTTTCGCAGCATGCTACCCGTGACGATAAGGGCTCCAGGTTAGCGCTCCTTAATGGAGGAGTACAGAGGCTAAGCCTGTTACCAAGGTCCTTAGCGGCAGAGCTTACTTAGAGCGCGTAACAAAAATCTCCTCTGCTGCGGCCAGCTGCAAGCTCGCGGGGCTGCGTCTTCGGCTCAAGTCGAGTAGCTAGGAGAGGTCACCCTCTCCCGGCTCTCACAGAACCGTACTTGTGTGT
>JBIIOE010000198.1:0-3544 GCA_044337105.1 Bdellovibrionota bacterium
AACTGCGTAATCGATAGATTTCGAATCAGTTCGGTGTCGCTGTTGGTCGTGCGTAGGTCATTGTCTCCTCTGACGCGAAATGTACTGAACTGTTCGCTTACGCCCAAAGTCCAGGCTCCAGGCTCCAGGCCCACGGACCGCATTGAGTTCATGACTCCTGGAATCTGGAGTGAGTTGTGCATCCCACACGGATCGCACGCGTAGAGCGTTGTAGCTCTGCATAAAGCATACGCAGAAAATGCTGCTACGAGGATACGAAGAGGGGTGCACAACGTGGAGAACATAGGACCTTTCGTGCAGTCTAATTGTTGTGATCGTGAGAGTGACCGGTGTGATTTTCTCCGTCGATCATAAGTTTCGATATGGTGACCTGATTGCCCGCGTGATCGAGATCTATCTCGATATCTTTAGCCGAAGCCGGCAGGTTAGTAGAGACGGAGGTCGATATGCCGTGTCCATCAAGAACGACGGTTGTATCTCCGCCGGGGAAATTCTCGATATTTACTCCCCACTGTCCGAGGTCATCGGTTATCGAGCATTCATTGAGAACGCACACCTTCACATCGCCGATACGTTGGCCGGATGAATGCTTTGCTTGAATAGCTACCTTAGAGTGCCCCGTGCCCCGCTCTGTAACTGTGCCCTGAATGACGGTGCCATCACTCGATCCGCCACCTCCTCCGCATGCAGCAAAAGAGGACACCAGACATAGCACTACTGGACAAAACAATCGCATCTCTACTCGTTTCATATATGCATATCCTTTGATTCACTCGGATTTTATGGAGGGAGTGATATGGTTTTGCGGTCTTAATGACAATGCGGCAATTTGCCGCACCGGAATACGGTCGTGGAATCGAGTGGGTAAAATTGGTGAACGTGCTCGTAAACGGGCACCTACCCGGAATCTAAGCACTTTCGGGTACGTTGACGTTCATGAGCACGTGCAGGTGCACGGTCCATACACACTTTCTGTTACAGTCTCTGTGGTGCCGACCTTGTCGCGCAAGTCTAGTCAGCTCGATGTAGGATGACTAGTCGTTATCTTCCTTCTTCGCCCTCTGCCAGATGGATCTTCCCCTCGCGCAGATATACACGGCCCACGGTGATGCCAAGTTCGCGCTCGTACCGTTTGACGGCTTTTGCCTGAAGCCCACAGACTAGCGACAACGCAATCCCGTGCTCGCCCGCTCGCCCCGTTCGCCCTGCTCGGTGTAGGTAAGCACTACTCTCTGTCGGAACATCCACATTGAATACGTGCGTCACTCCCTTGATGTCGAGACCACGGGCGGCAACATCAGAGGCGATGAGCACGTCTACCTTGCCACTTCGAATGCTATCCATCGCTCTCTTGCGGTCTTCTTTATCGTGGGCCCCGTGAAGATCCGCAACGCGCATCTTATGATGCGCGAGCTTACTTGCAAGGATCTCTGCCGTCTCATTTTTATGGACGAAGATCATCGCTCTATCAGGCTTCATCGCATGAATGAGTTTACGCACCAGTTCCGGCTTGTCCCGCTCTTCGCAGACCAGGTACAGGTGCTCGATATTCGAGTTGACTGGGGGGGCGCCTGTCTTGATTCGGGCGATGTCAGGTGCAAGCGTAGCAATGGCCTCTGCTGCCTCCTCACGCTCGGTAGCTGACACAAAGATACAGGCACGATCCCGCAGCGTGGATTTGGCTATTGCTTGTACGTCAGCGAGGCTTTCGGAGGTGAGAACCCGATCGGCCTCGTCGACAACGATGGCTCGTACATAGTGCGTCTTGAGCTTGCCGTCTTCTATCAACTCACGGATGCGCCCCGGAGAGCCGATAACGACGTGCGGCTTCTTCTTCAATTTATCGAGCTGGCGCTCTCGTGGAGTTCCCCCGATCAGGAGAACCACCCGAATCGGCATTCCGGACAGCTGCGAAAGATCGGTGCACTCACGCTGAATCTGAATCGCAAGCTCGTGGGTCGGTGCGATTACCAGTACCTGCGCGTTGGCAAGTTTCGGGTCGATCTTCGAATACAACGGCAAGAGATACGCCAAGGTCTTGCCGGTTCCGGTTTCAGCCTGCAGATACGCGCTCTTTCCTTGAAGAAGCTCAGGGATAGCGGCTACCTGGATCGGTGTTGGCTCTTGGATGGACCGCTTGTTTAAAGCGGTAAGTAGGTCAGGGTGTACACCTAACTCAGTGAATGTCGGACTCATGTCGGGCCTTGTGAGATACGCGAGG
Source organism: Bdellovibrionota bacterium (assembly GCA_044337105.1). GTDB lineage: Bacteria > Bdellovibrionota_C > UBA2361 > UBA2361 > OMII01 > OMII01. The sequence goes on from JBIIOE010000198.1 coordinate 2,222, forward strand.
TCTGAGAGGAAAAGTACACTTATACAAACTTGTGGTCCGACAAGCAAAGTACCTCTAAGGAAGCGAGGCAAAACCTATGTTTCCTCGCACGTGAACGTGCTCGTGAACGTGAACGTACCCGAAACAAAAACCTCAAGTTTTTCGGGTACGTTCACGTTTACGAGCACGAGCACGTTCACGTGGTTATTTCAAAAGTGAGACTATGGGGTAGGTTTTGCCGCGCTTCCCTAGGGCTGTGGAAGCAGCAGCGAACGGAGACGCAAAGCGGGAGGAGGGGGTAGCCGAGCGACTCATGGATGGCATCGCGGAACTACCTCAATCAGCGCCAGCACACTCAGATGCGATTGCTACGGATGTGTGAGGGAATGTGGGGTGCTTTGTGAGGATTTCGAGAAGCGAAGCGAAACTCGATACTTGGAGCACGTACGTGGTGAGGGGGCGTTTAAGACTATTTCGGCCTCCTGTCGCTTTATGCTTGTTCCGACGGTTTCAGTCGTCTATCCTACAGGGCTGGCACAAACCGCTCGCTAGGGGATGCCCGGTGTTACTGGGCAGTCAATGAACCTAGGGGGTGGAGTCGCGCATGTTGGCCATAACGTAAGTATGGTTCCTGGCGGTTAAGAGCCGTGAGAGCCACAGGGATAGAGGTATGAAGAAGAAAGACCTTGATACATTGCGGGGGATGCTCGATGAAGAGAAACGACGAATCCTGAGACATCTCGAAGACCTCAGCGATTCCTCCGTAGCGGACCTCGACACCGCTTCCGGAGATTCGGTCGATATAGCATCGCTCGAAATCAATCAGAACGCGCTGCAAAAGATCGGCAAGCGCGAGATGAACCATCTCAAGAAGATCGACGTAGCTCTCAAGAAGATGGAAGAGGGCACCTACGGGGAGTGCGAGACTTGTGGCGAGGAGATCGCTGTTGCGCGCCTGATGGCTCGCCCTGTTGCGCAGCTCTGTATCGATTGTAAGACCGAGCAAGAGAACGAAGAGCGTCGGTACTCCGATCGTACGGGTGAGGAGGAGGCTGATGGCTTCCCTGACGAGGCCGAAGAGATCTGATAGTTCGGTTTTGCGGAGCTCAAAAGGTCAGCGAGGCTTGGTTGTCTCGCTGACCTTTTTTGTGCTTGGTGGTTTCGTGAGTATTTTAAACGGCTAACTCTCGCGAGAGCTCCTCGAAAACTCCTGGGGTACTGACGATCAAGTTATCCACGAAGAGATCTCCAGGATACACCTCAGTGCGTCGCTGTGTCGGTGAGTCGTATGCGTAGTGGCCAATTCGAGCGCCCGACTCCCGAGCTATCAGGCACGCCGCCGCT
>JBIIOE010000199.1:0-3527 GCA_044337105.1 Bdellovibrionota bacterium
CGTTCTCTCGCTTCAACCGCGAGAGCTCTAAATTCTCCGCGGCCGTCGATGTCGTATCCCTCTCCAGCCATGTTCGGATGGTCATCTCGTTAATGCCATGTAGCTTGGCTACTTCTAACACCTTCTGGCCGTTTCGGATCTTCTTCACGACCTCTTCTCTTACTTCAGGGGCGTAGCGCTTTGACATCCTTTACTCCTAACAGGTTGCGTTATGAGTGTCTAAGGTACGGGGGGAACATCAGCGAGAAGATCGGGAACAAGTTCTTGATCGGCTAAAGGACAAGCTTCCAGGGTTCAATCGTAGGCGGCTTTTACTGGCGGCCTCTAAGTTCGGCACACTCAGCACTCAAAAGAAACTCAAGCGGCTACTCGAAATCGCTGAAAGTAAAGAGCATGATGATGCGCAGCAGCTCGATATTCATCCGGGCGCATTCAATGAGCTCAGCAACACCCGTAGGCGGATTCTCCAGTTGAAAAGCCCCCCTCACCCTGTTGACTAATAGTTCGACAGAGCGCGACGGTCTCGCCACTGAGGAGCCTGGTGTCTTTAGCGATATGTCGCGAGGTTCGCTGCTCTGCGGTTCTCTAGTCGCAGCTACCTGCGGCTTTTGTAGACTCGAGGAAGGTTCATGAGAATGAGGATTCGACATCTTATTTCTGTTTAATTTCCACTCACACTGAGGGATTAACCGCATAAAAGGTGGCTTGGGTCTGCTGTGTGGCGTGACAGACCGGAGCCTGCCGAGGACGTTATCGATAACGAAGGAAGGAGGCGAATGCTTTTTGGTCAGGGCCTCGAAGTGCACCCGATGGAGGCCCGACGGTTCTTACACGTTCTTAGTACATTTCGCACAGGTTACATCTAATGCCGCCTAATTCGGACAGTAAAGATACTATACTGGTCACTATTCACGGGCAGTGCGCCGTTTGACTAGCACAGGCGCTGGTGTCACCCTGAAACTAGTGTAATACAACTAGAAGGTCTGCGATGCTGAAGGTGACTGCGCTACAAAACACTGATGAGCGCGTCTGGTCGTGTTCTCAGATACTGAGAGAGATGGCCAGAGTCGTCAGTGGAACTGCGCCAGGAACGTCCGACCGAGCGATAGCTGTTGTCGATATGCTGGCGCCGAAGAATTACGCTATAGTACGGCACACTACCGCGCCGGATACGGCAACTGCGATTAGAGGCCTGACTGCCATTGCGCCCCCCGGAAAGGCTGATTCACGCTATATGATGCCTAATTCGCCGCGGGAAGCACCCAGTAATGCGCTGGAGCTGGCGAGCGAATCTCGCGACTTCTTCCGCTCTGGTGGCCATCTAAATGGGGCACCCAAGGGTTGGTTGGACTACACTCCACAACCTATTCTGCGCGGACAGTATTATGGAGAGGCCAGGACGAATGCCTGGCTAGCAGTGAAGACTCCAGGTGTGCGTCCATTTGATGATTTCATGGTCTCGCTGGATCTGAGCAAGCCATCCGAGATCGTTAGAGAGGTGCTGCCGCTGTTCCTTATAGAGGGTGAGTTCCCGAGCGCTTTAGGGCGCTCCCCCGTGAGTCTAGGTCAGCATATGCTGGAAGGAGGACACACCAATGCGGTAGTGATAGTCGATCGGGCGACGTGGAGCTCCTTTGACTTGAAGCCAGACGACATGCCTATCCACTATGCACAGCGGACTGCTTCCGAAATTGCTGCGCTCGTTACGGCACATTGGGATCCGGATCGATACGACGCCCCAGAGGGCCTGCATGTAAAAGGGTCTCTGATATACTCGCAGCGCTCGGGCCTCAAAGCGCTCTCGTCTGGCCTGATTGGAGATTGGCAGGATCGGAAGGTGCATGAACCGCTCAATCAAGATACGCTGAGGGAATTGATCCGCTTCCAAGCACCGTTCACCTTTTGTGTCGTGGTGGACTCCCCCGATCCGGTTTGTGCGCTCCTTATCAATGAGATTCCAGGCGCTACGGGTGGTCTCTATGGGCTCAGTTGATCTACTCGCTGGGTGCCTAAGGAGAGACCAAAGAGAATACGGCTCATCGTGGAACCTCAGAGAGTTATTCCTACCACTCAGTAACTAGCCCATATTGACCCGGGTCAAGCGTATTTGCCTCTGCTTTTGGTGAGAGGGCGAGCCATCTATAGGTGATCTCTGACGACGTCTGAGAGGTATCTTCTACGAGAAAGACCTGTCTGCTCGTAGCAATGTGCCCTTCGATCGGTCGAAGTGACCGTAAGGCCCCTATCTTCCTGATACCATCGAACGGATTATCCGCTACTGTCCAAGAATGGAGAGTCGATGCGTCTTGCACCAGCAAAACTTCGCCGTCTGCCGAGAAGGATACGGAAGCGCGGTCAACGATGTTGTTCTCGAATATCTGCGACTCTATCAAAGTAAGGGACGGGACATGATAGAGGTACAGGAAATAACGACACGCTAATCCATCAGAGAGCTCGCCAATCGCCGCCAGTAGATCGCAGCGAGGCGATATGGCGACATCGGCGTACTGAATCGAACCGGGGAGCGTGATTGAGTCGTGCTCCAGCGTGGCTCGCTTGCCCAAGGTCCATTGGGCCACATCGATTCGCACGCCTACCGACCCTCGTGTAGGGGGTGAAACCTGCCAGACGGTGAAGCCACCCTCGGAGACGCCGACTTTAGAAGCGTCGAGACTTCCCTGAGAGGAGTAAAAGTTCCAAGCGGGGGCGGTTGCTCCGGCAGTAAAGCTCGCCCGGCTATGCTGCACAGGCGCAACGTAGGTGGCTCTTCGCGGAAGTTGAAAGAGCAGCGTGTCCCTACTCGGCAGCTCGCGTACGCTGGTGGCGCTGCTCGGAATAGATAGCTCACATTCAGCAGAAAGAGATGTGCCGTCTGGGGACATTCGTAGTCGTCGTAACGTTTGGCCGTCCCGTGCGAAATACGCGAGCCCCCCTGAGGTCCAGACTGCTTGCCAAGCACCCCGAAGCGGCGAGCCGAGACAGAGCTGACCCCGACACAGGATCCAAGGAGTGAGTTCGTTCCTCGACCACGCGATTCCCCTGTAGCCATCACCACACACGAACGATACGTCGGCGGGAACTTTCCGTATATTCAGTGAAAGGGAGGGATCTTCCGTCACGAAACGCAGCCCTCCCCTGCTGGTGCGCAGGAGCGTTGTTGCGACGTCGGGGCTTCGGTCGATTACCGTCCCAATCGGCCCAGGAAGGCTGATGATGGAATTAACGTGCAGCTCCTCACTGAAAGCGGGTACCTTGGCGAGGGTGTTCAGGGTTCTTTCTGGGAGTGCGATAGGGCGTTCGGGGTTTGGACGGGCAGAGTTCATACGGAGCTAAAACTACTCAATAGGACTATGTGCTATCACAGCCGGTGCTGGTGTTCAATTCAATCTTCAAGGCCTATGCCGGGGATCTTTCCGGGTCCTTGTGAATTTGAAGGTTCTTGATGCTGCCGGGGAGGACGGTTCCGGTGCAGGATGATGAGCAGGAGGAGGTACTACCGTTAGTGCGGACCTCTTCGATTGCGAATC
>JBIIOE010000018.1:0-41167 GCA_044337105.1 Bdellovibrionota bacterium
GACATACATTACCTGAACCATATAACATGTATACCATAGCCTATATTGCCTTGCAATGCTATCTGGTAAACGTCCTCACGGGATGCGAAGTATTGTGCTAAGTTGTTGTCGCCTGGTTAGACGCAGCCGAGCAGCAAATTGACGAACAAATCTCCAAATGGGCAAAAAGCCAACTATATCTAAACGAGATACCGCTGAGGCGAGCGCCCGCCGCGAAGATCAGCCGTCAACAGGCTGGACATTTCTCAGCAACCACAGCCACGTCATTATATGCCTGGCGCGCGACCCAGAGATCCGCATGCGCGACATCGCAGACGCGGTAGGTATCACAGAGCGGGCCGTTATCCGGATCGTGATGGAGTTGGAAGAGGCCGGCTACATCAAGAAGGAAAAAATCGGTCGAAGAAACCACTACACCATTTTAGCGGACAACCATCTACGCCATCCCCTCGAAGCACACCATTCAATCGGTGAGATATTGGCTCTGGCGCGCCGCTGAATCTAGATGCGCGGGCTCAGTCACTAAAGCGTACCTCTAGCACGATTTACTTTCTCAGTAGGGGTTACCGGGCTTCTCTAATATGGCCCACCAGGTTTTCCAGCGGGAGAACGCAGCATTAACCGGACGTGAACGAACCTGAGCTAGCAGCGATAGCGCGACGAGCGACATCATGGAGCTGCGTTATCTCAGCGCTCGCCACGACCCCTCGATTCCACGATGAGCCCCTACTAGTCTCCAAGCGAACCTTTTCTATCGCCTCGTTCTTCGGCCGACTTGGAGATGCAACTCGTCCTACCTTCCGATCAACATTTCTCCGACACCTCTGATGGTATCGCCCACTGCCCCGACCACACCAGCCGCCTCGTTGATGATCTTGACGAGAGGCCCCGACTCCATACGCCCAAAGTACTGCTGGTTGAAACGACCTACGTTCGGAATAAACGGGAATGTCGGTGTCCCCTCAAGCTGACTGCTCACCGTCCCTCCGGCTGGAAACACGATCGTTGACGGAAAGCTTTGTAGAGGTCCCATTACGGCACGGGCCTCCTCGAATGACACAAAATCGACCGTGAAGATCCTCACGTTATCAGATTTGCTGTACCCACCCGCAGCGGTCGCGACATCGGCTTTGAAAATCCGACACGAGCCACAGAACTTAGGAACCGATACGACGAGCACGACCTTCATTGCTGGATCCCCCAGGACCTCCTGGATCTCTCTGAGATACTCGGTACTGTAGGGCCGATGCACTGAAACGCCTGTCCCCACTCGAGAATTAGAGGGGCGAGACTCAGCGACGTTGAACTCAACCGTTCCCTTGAAATCCATGTCAGCTTCGAACGAGATCGTTCCGTCAGGCTCCCGAGTGAACTTACCGAGACCCGGAATTCCGTAGTCCGGCGCTTCGATTCTATGACTTTTTATTGAGTGTCCGGTGATAGTGAGAGAATCACCCTGGTGGAGCTTGCGCAGAACGAGCTTCTCCTGCCGTGCGGACATCTCTTCCGGAAGCGCCTTGGCTATCGGGGTACACTCCTCGCCTTTGCACGCTACCCACATCGTCCCCTCTAGCTTGATGTCAGCCGGGTCTATCCCCTTAGCAGCCGCAAGCTCGACGACCCGAGGGGGTACTTCAGCGAGTTTTTTGGCATCTGGTAGCTTGAGAGCGGGTGTCGTGTCGGCCTTAGCCGGAGACGATCCTGGAGTGGTTGCAGGCGCAACCGCAGGTGTCTGTGGGGCTGCCTCCTGCCCGCGTCCCGTTGGAGGAAAAAACGTGGAAAGGGCAAAGACGGCCCCCCTTGCTGCGTTGACAAAAGTTGAATTCATATCGAGCCCTCTGAAGCACTACGATTGCAATATGACCATAAACAGCAATCTAGTGCCACCTCTCTCGTGTAGCGATCAGTTTTCATGTCATCGAATCTACTGCGATCTTAGGATACTTTTTCTGCTCCTGTTCACAGATCTGTCCAAATGAAACAGGTCGATGCTGCTGAGACACAGCCGAGACTCGACTAACCGCACGATCTCTCGTACTCAAATGAAGCCGTCACGAGCTCCACTAAGCTCTCGAGCGCACCTTGTTGAGATAAGGGCGCCGCAGCCTCCATGGCAAAAAGCTGCTTCCCAGCAAGTATGACAAGCGTCACAAAAACCCACCGAGACTGGTCGGTGTTAGTGGCTTTCTCTGGCTGGTCTGCGCTGAAGATGAACACCGTGTATGGAGATTGCCTGTGCAGCTCCAGCCCCCTCCGAATCCACGTAACATTTTTAAACACTCGCGGAAAGGCCTGCTCATAGCTGAGCTTAAGGCGATCTAACTCCGAAACCGAGAACTCCTCTCCGTACAGGTTGGCCAGTACGAACGTGTGCTTACCAGGTAATTCGAAGAGCCTCTTGTGGCGCGTTGCTGCTCCATTATTGTTGACATCATTCGTCGCTGAGGAGGTCACCCGGGTGAACCCCTTCGGTATGGCAAACGAAGCCCATGTTACCAGATCGTTTCGCTCTGAATCCCCATCACGACCGTCACACGAAGGTGGGCGCAGCAAGGTCGCCACATGCGCATCTGGTTGGCTACCATCTTGCAGCAACACCAATCCATCGCCCCCAGCATCAAACAGAAATGGATGGCTCTCATCTCTCGAAGAGAACGACGGATCGACTAGCTCGCTGAGAGCCTGTGGCCATGCGCCCTCCGCGCAGTAGTGTGTTCGCAGCGAATCGATAATCGTGGCGCGCGACCTGTCGGCACTGGGCTGATATGCCTCCATCACACATCCGCTCAAGAGCAGACCCATCGCCAAAGACGCGAAACAAAACCTGCTCCGAGCAAGCGATCGAAGAGCACTCCAAGATCTGCTTTCGATGTAAGAGGAGGTTTCGCCTCGCTTCCCCAGCACACACTGAAGCGCCCTCAACATACATTACTCATGGGTTTCGTCATCAGACGCACTCGCTGTCGGAACTACCTCTCGTTGTTCAACACCGAGTGCACCTTGCGCGCAAGAGCTCCCGGCATGCGTCCCACCTTGGCCAACTCCTCTACTGAAGCCTCAGCGATAGCCCCAAGAGTCTTGAAATGCTTGAGCAGACGCAGCTTGTGATCTGGACTCACTCCCGATATCTCATCGAGCTTGGAACGGAACACTCGTTTGGAGCGCTTCTCCCGGTGAAACGTGATGACGAAACGGTGTACCTCATCGCGAATCTTTGAGAGAAATCTCGTGACGGAATCCCCTTCCTCTAAGCCGATGGAGTCCTCGCGACCCTCCAAATACAGACGCTCTGGCTTTCGTCGAACCTCAGTGCTGTGAGCTTCGCTCTCAGTGCGCATCTTCGCCAGCCCAATGATATCTACCGAGAGCCTCAATTCATCGCGCGCTTGAAGGGCCATGGAGAGCTGGCCCGGTCCGCCGTCGACCACGAGAAGATCCGGCAGATTACCCTCCTGCATGCCGCGCTTGAGGCGGCGTGACACAACCTCGTGCATCGACGCGAAATCGTTAGGCTTCCCCTGCTCAGAGATAGTGTACCGACGGTATGCGGACTTGTCCGCCACCCCGTCAAAGAAAACAACTATCGCACCTACGATGTCCGACCCTTGAAAATTTGAGATATCCACGCACTCCACACGGCGTGGCACCTGCGCTAAGCCAACTACATCAGCGAGGCCCTGCGCTACCTGCGTCCATTCCGACTCAAAGGTAAGAGAGTTTATAAAGGCCTGACGGGCATTCATCTCGGCCATGGCGATTAAGCGAGCCTTGGAGCCCCGCTGCGGCGCGAGCACCTCCACGCTCGCGCCCCTGGCGGCACGCAGACTCGCCTCGATCATCGAGATATTCTCTACCTCGCGTGGAATGAGAATCTCTTTTGGCACCTCTCTTCCACCATCGTAGAACTGCTGAATCGCAGCCTCCAAGACCTCCTCGTCGGAAACACGAACTTCAAGCAAAGAAAAGGTCTTTGTTTCCTGGATCCTTCCAGAGCGCATCAATAAAACGCAGAGACTTGCGTGAGTGCCCTCGCGAGCCAGTCCGAACACATCCCGATTTTCGCCACGGAACGAAACGAGGCTGTGTCCCGCCTGAAAGCGTTGCAGTATCTCGAGACGGTCGCGCCACGCCGCAGCCTCCTCGAATCGCAGAGACTCCGACGCCTCCTCCATCTTTGCAGTCAGGTGCTTCTCGGTAGATGCCGTCTTACCCTCAAGGATCGAGGTTGCCTGTTTGACCAAGGACAGATACTCGTCGCGCTCAATCGGCAAACAGCACGGGGCACAACAGCGCTTGATCTGATACTCCAGACACGGGCGCTGTCGATTATACAGCACTGCGTCCGTACATGATCGTAGTGGGATGACCTTTCTGATCACCTCCAAGATATTGCGTAGCTCTCCACTGAAGGCATACGGGCCGTAGTAGCTTGCTCCGTCATCCTGTGTGCGCCGAACGAGTTCGAGCCGGGGCCACTCTGCACGCTCGTCGACCCGAATAGAGAGATACGCCTTGTCGTCTTTGAGACGGATGTTGTAACGCGGCTTATACTTGGTGATGAGGTCACGCTCCAATAGGAACGCCTGCTCCTCGGTCTGGGTCACAATCGTCTCGAAAGCAGCTACTTTCTGCAGCAGATAATCTATCTGGTAGCGTCCGTCGCCCCCTAGGAAATAGGTGCGAACGCGCGCCTTGAGGTCCTTGGCCTTACCGACATAGATAACCTCCTGATTCTCGTCGCGCATGAGATACACACCCGGCAGCTCGGGCAGATGAGCCGACTGTCTGCGCAACTGGTCGAGGCGGGCTGGTTCAGGAGTGCTCTTCATAGTCTACGGATCGTGCTACCACTCCTGGTATGTTAGCAAGATTCGTTAACCACGGCACCTTGCGGCGGAACTATTCTTCGCCGATCTCCCCGGCTGGCGCGCCTTCCTCGGTCGGAGCTTCCTGCCACTGCACATCCTCGCCCTCCTCCAATTGCACTGTTCCTTCTAGCGCCACAGGCTGCCGAGCGGCTACCTGCAGGGCAGTTAGGCGGGGTGAAAGCTTGGCCCATAACGGCTGAATTTCCTGCATGACGGCCGGCATGATCGCCTGTTGGAGCTCTTCAACCTTCTTTCCGTTGATACTGACATCAGCTCCTCTCCCCTCCACGATGAGCTTCAGATCACTGGTCGAGTCGGGCGTCTGATCGACCAGCCGTAGTACTCGTGCGAGCGCAGCCAAGAGTTCCTCAAACAACTCTTCGGAGAAGAGGAAGTTCAGCACTTCCTTTTCTTGCGGATTCACCTTTACGTTCGTCGCTCCTGAACCGGGCTCTGACGAAAACATGGTGGCGAGTCCAGCGCGTGTAGCAAACAGCATCAACGGCGCCCTCAACTCTCGCAGCAGCTGCACGAGTTCGTATATGGTAACCGTGGTCTTCCACGACTTGGCCCCATCTGCGCTTCCCTCCAAGTCCACCCCGAACCCGTTTCCGAGCTTCGAACGAGCATTCCACGTAGCGGATGCCCCCATGAGCTCGAACACGTTAGCGTTGCCGGAGTTCGTAGTTACATCGAGTTTCAAACTGTTACTCTCGTTCTGGCTGAGATAGGCTTTCGAGAGCGCTTGAGCAGCCGAAAGAGCCAACACGAAGGTGCCCTGCGCCGACTCGAGCTCCCGCAAGCTCGCAAGTGAGGTCGGGGTTATTCGAGTCGTGTCCAGCCCGATTTGCCTTAAATCCGGAGAGTCCAGGGCAACTTTTATGATCTGATCAAGCGCGGGCTGTACGTCCAAAGCATCCGACTCTTGAGTGAGGTTCACAGAGAGCGGCTTGGCACCGTTCCACATGAAGCCGATCGCACCATTCACCGAGGTCAGGCGACTCAACACGAATGGGAATCTGAACTTGAATTGATCGAACTTGACCTCGAAGGGCGGAACGGGGAAACCTGTGTCGCTCGCGGCTGCCGATTCGCGCAGACCGAGCCGGTTTGCCGGAAGCGTGATGTAAACTGCCCCTTTCGAGATGAAGGAGGTGTCAGCCATTAAAGCCTGTTGGATCTTCATGAATTCGTCGAAGCGCTGCCCTGCCTCAGGGCCCATCCCCTCTGGAACGACTGCCTGAGCCCCGATGAAATCGAAGAAAGCGGGACCATACTTGATCTCTGAATCGGCGTCGTAGCGAATAGTCAGCATTCCATCCGATCCAATACTCCAGTGCAATCCGCCACCATTTACCGCCCCGTCGACGAGAACCTTCTTATCCTCGGCACTCAGGGTCTGGGCCTTCACGACCATGTCGAATCCTGCGACATCGTCGACTATGCGCTTGGGGTCGGCAATTATGGCATCGATCTGCTTTTCACGCGCCAGGGCAAGCTGTGCGTTCCTGAATTCGAGCGTGATATGGTACGCGTCGGCAGATTGAAAGAACACAAAGCTCTTGTCTGCTACCTTACCCTCGTAACGCGCCTCCTTGAACGGTGCCACGTCGAACTTCAGTGACTTCCCCCACAAGGGGACGCTCACGCGCGTTAACCAGGGCTTCTCCCCAGCCGACAACATGGCCGACGAGAGTTGCGGCGCGGCCTGTTGGGGTATTCTGACCGAGCTCGTCGAGGACACGCTCTTCACGTCGAACTCCACCCCTAGCTCTCCTCGCTGCCACCCCGTGTAGCGCGAAGCCCCCCGGTCTATCTTGACGGTCATAGCCACGCTCTTGTCAGGACCAAAGGCCAATGAGAAATCCTGCTTCGACAACCTCCCCTCGAGACGCATGCATCCGTAGTACCAGACTCCGCCGTAGGCACCAGCAAGAAGCACGAGCACTACCAGCAAAAGAGATATTAGACGTTTCATGATGGATTAGCCTCCCCCAAGCATATGACCACGCAGATGATCGGCCACCGACCTGCTAAGCTTGAGAAAACGGGGCACAGAGCAACTCAAGATCCGCTTTCGCAGCAGGGAGGGGGTTTGCCGAGCTTCCCGGGGAATCGAGGCAAAACCTACCCGTAGCGAGAAAGTGAAGGTTGGGTTGATATTCGATTTTCGTGATGTGGAAAAACCGCAGGTGTATCCTCTGCGATACACTGAGGATTTTTCCATATCGCGAAAATTGAAGAGCAACCGAAGATCCGCTTTCGCAGCAGGGAGGGGGTTTGCCTCGCTTCCCTAGAGCCCCAACTTACCCCGTATGCGCCGGACAATCTGCACCGCAAACGCATCTGCTGGGGTTACTTTCAGCTTGACGTCCAGCGCTGCGCAGCGCTCCCGGATCTCCGGCGCCATTGAGCGAATCTTGACAGCATCCTTCGCTGTGCACACCAGCGGTACTCCGGGATGCCGCTCCATCAACTCCTTGAGATCGCGCTCGCTAAAGGTGTGGTGATCCGCGAATCCGTATTCAGCCTCGGCCGAAAAGCCCATTTCTCGAAGGGAATCGAAAAAGCCGCGCGGATTTGCGATCCCTGCGAATGCAACGACCGGAGATGGGGCAAGCGCCTCTTCCCTTTCAATCCACACCACTCCACGCGCTTCCAGGTAGGAGCGAAAGACCGAGACACCTGAGGGCATTACCGCAAGGAGCCTCGGATCCAAGGCGGGCAACGCTTCTGGATGCGCCACGACCCTACGCTCCGCTACGACAACTATCGAGGCCCTGCGTAGGGCTCGCTGGCGATTCTCTCGAAATCGCCCGAGCGGTAAAAGCTCACCCGCCACAAAGAGATCGACAGCGTCGCGGGTTCCAGCGAACACAGACACGATATCGACCTCGCGCGCCAGCGCACGGTGCTGAAATCCGTCGTCAAGTACGATGACATTACCTGCGCCGTCTTTTTCAATCAGGCGCGCCCCAGCCACTCGTGACCGCGCGATGTACACAGGAACAGTGCAGCTCAGCGCCATTAGCACCGGTTCGTCACCAACAAGTCGCGGACTATCTCCTGACAGCACTCGCCGTGGGCCCCGCGAACGGCCCCCGTATCCGCGCGAGAGGATCACAGGCTTTAAGCCACGTGCGAGCAGCTCCTCAGCTACGTACATACACAACGGCGTCTTGCCGTTCCCCCCTGCAGTCACGTTACCGATACTCACAACGGGAATACGGCTCTCGTACGTAGCGACCACCTTAGCGTCATACAGCCACGCACGAATCCGCGTAATCACGGAAAACACCCCAGCCAAGGGCCGCAGTAGCATACGTTGAACGCCCGACACCATCTTATTCATGATCCTCGAGCACCGACAAAATCCTCTGCGAAGCACCACGGTGTCGCCGCCAAACTCCGTATCCAGCGCAACCGATATCCCTTAAAGTCGAATCGCCCCGCGCTGCGCGCTCCATTACCTCGACGACGCTGGCGCGATCCAAAACTTCGAGAACCGCCGACGCGCTCCTCATATCTTCGATTATATCTCTGATCACCGAGATATGTGGGCCGACTACTACCGGCGCCCCGTACATGGTCGGTTCGATCGGGTTGTGCCCACCAATATCAACCATCGTCGCCCCCACGAAGGCGAGATCCGCAACTGCGTACGCAGCTTCCAGCTTGCCCATCGTATCAAGCAATAGAATATCTGCATCAACCTCTGTACGCCCCTCACGTTCACTCCAACGCACGAAAGGGAGACAGAGCGATGAAATCCGCTCAGCGAAAAAGGAAAACTTCTCAGCATGCCGCGGGGCGACGAGTAGCTTGAATGGGGTTCCTCGACGCCGAATCTCTCTGAAGGCCTCGAGCCACCACTGCTCCTCGCCGGGACGAACGCTACCGAGCACCACAATCGGTACGTCGGTCGGTGCGTGGGGGAAGAACTCACGACGGACCTGTGCGCGCATCTCATAGGTCTCTATCTTGGGCTCAGCGTCGTACTTAGAGTGTCCGGTGACCACCACCGCGTCAGAGCGCGCGCCTAGCGCGATGTAGCGCAACCGTTGCGACTCGTTGGGTACGCAGATCGATCGGAACTGCCGCATAAGGGGCCCAACCATCGAGGAGAGCCGCTCATACCAACGAACCGTGTAATCGGAGATCCTGCCGTTAACGACGTGCGCAGGAATCCCACAGCGAGCCACGCCGTGGAGGAGCACCGGCCACAACTCAGTTTCACACACCACAAGCCGTTGCGGCGTCACGTGACTCAGCGCGCGCCTTACACACCACCCCGCATCGAGAGGCAGCAAGCGCGTATACTCTGCGTGGTCTGCTCCACGCTCCAATCCTGTGGGAGAGGTAGCGGTCAACAACACTTTATCTTGAGGATGCTGCGCTTTAATCCTCGAAAGTATCGGCAGAAGCCCCTGCACCTCACCGACCGATGCGCCGTGAAACCACCAAGATACCGCACCGACATCATTCCAGCCTCCGAATCGCTCCCAGTATCGTCTTCTTCCGCGCGCAGACAAGAACAACGCCGCAGCTGCTATTGGAGAGCAGGCCGTAGAGAGAGCGCTGTATCCTTTATAGAGCATCCCAATACCTATCTGCGCGCAGGGTAATCTCATTCAGTGCATCTTGGATCCTGATACTGGCACTTTCGAGGTCCTCGTCCGCTCCTACCATAATTGGCTCTCCACGAATCGCGACTCCGCGTGAGAACGGCTTTGGAATAATCATTCCATCCCAGGAACGTAGCTGCCACCGGTTCTTTGTGGAATACGTGAGGGGATACACGGGTAATTGGCTTTTCTGAGCCAAGATAGCGACCCCTTTCTTACACACTCCTCGCGGTCCCTTTGGCCCATCTGGCGTGACCCCTATGTCTGACCCTGCTTGCGCCTTGCGCAGCAAATCAAGCACCGCCGGCACCCCCCCGCGGGTTGAAGAGCCCGCCACAGAGTGTATCCCTAGAAGGCGGACGGCAAAAGCTATCAAGCGACCATCACCGTGGCGACTGATGAGCACGTAAAGGCGAGCTGCCCGACGACGGCCCCGAACTCGCAAGTAATGCCTCGGAAGCATCAACATCCGACCGTGCCAAAAGGCCCAGATCAGCGGCTCGGGCGCAAGCAGCCCGGGATCGTTGGGCGCTAGGTTAATCCGCTCCCAGCGGACCGTCGCATAGAGCGCTCGTATGACAAGGGCCGCCAGGAACCCCAGTACATACACACGGATAAAAGCAAATGTTGAGTGCGACGACATGCCAGGACATGCTAGCCAAGTTTCGTCTTCTTCTCAATTACTAGACAGCTAGAACCGCTGTTATCCCTGCTGGTAACCCACGACCCTGGCCACAGAGTGACAGTGGTTCAATCGAGCTAGTTCCTGCACGTATTACAGGCCGTTGCGACCTGCGGCACCCCATACAAAACCCCTGGAAGCCTGGAGCTACTCACGTAGACACCACTACCCCGGGCTCGCAAATTTTTCGGCCCCCTGAGCGGAACCGCCAAGCCTCCCTTAAGCTCGAGCCAGACTTGAACCTGTTTCGCGTCGCTCGACCCAACGTTCCTAACCCGCACGGAAACTAGCCTACTC
Source organism: Bdellovibrionota bacterium (assembly GCA_044337105.1). Taxonomy (GTDB): domain Bacteria; phylum Bdellovibrionota_C; class UBA2361; order UBA2361; family OMII01; genus OMII01. Next base: position 10,473 of record JBIIOE010000018.1, read on the forward strand.
TCCAGCGCACCGGGCTTGCCACTCAGAAGAAGCTGCGGCTGCTCGGCCCGCAACGTGGTCAACGGCGGCGGTGCGGTAGGCGTAGGGGTGAGTTTTCGTTGTGCCGCGTGCGCTGAGCTGCACTGGTCGAGCACAGCCCAGGCAAGCACGAGTATGTGTGACGGTTTCATGGAGATGTATATCGGCACGGGTGGCATGAAAGTTTCCACCGCAACGCCTCCACCGCACCAACACACGAACACCGACGCGCTAGCGCGGCAGACGTCCCCCCAATCGTCGGACGCTAAAATACAAAGAGGGCGCCAGACATGCAGAAATTACAGCTACTCCGATTGGCAAAACAGCCCGATGTAGGGTCTCGAACGCATACCCCACGAAGCAACCCAGCACCCCCATCGCCGCAGCTTCACACGCCGACAGAATAGACAGGCACACGGCTCTGTGTGAGCTGGGGAGATGCGCATTCAGCGTTGCGCTTGAACCGCTCCAGAAAGCACCGAAACCGAGGCAGCTTACTAGCTGTCCACCAGTTACACCTAGAGGTGACGTGGTAAAAGCACATATCAACGCACCACAACCGAAACACCCGACGGCCAAGGCTACCACCAGGTCCTCTCTATGCTTTTCTAGGAGATTCTTCGCGCAATAGGCCCCTACTACGCTTCCTCCTGAGGCGAGAGCGTAAGTGAATCCAGAGTACTGCGGTCCCCCACCAGCAATCGACAGAAGGGGTTGGAATGAGAACCATAGCTGTTCAGCTATCACGTGAGCGAAAAAGATCAGCACGGCAACACCGAACAGACGTGGAGTGGTCCAAAGGATACGAAAACCGTGCTTGATGTGGCCGAAATCCGTTGCGCTCTCGGACCTTGTGTAGGGGTGCTCTGGCATCGACAATGTAAGCACAGCCCCGAGACACGTTATTCCAAAGAGAATGCCGTACGGTATGGTCGGATGGATACTGAACAAAAGCCCTGAGATAGTAAACGCTATCGCTCGTGATACATAGTTCGTGATCACGACATTTGCCATGTGGCGCTTAAAGGCGTGTTCTTGTCCGAGGAACTTGAGATTGTCGTGAAGAAAGGCCTCGGCCGCCCCCGACATCTGAGCCCATCCGAAGCCGGCGAGAAGAGCCGCAAGAACTAGCCCAGTTGTGTTAGGCATGACGATCATGAGCAGAGCCGAAAGCGCCCGACTCATAAATCCGAGCGCGACGATACGGCGACGACCAAATCGATCAGCCCATGAGCCTGTTGGAAGATCCAAAGCCCCGCTGACGGCAGTGATGGCCGCGTTGAACGCGACAGCGCCCGTGAGAGAGAGGTTACAGTACTGCACGAGGTAGAACGACCAGATGGCAGAGTCGATCAAAAATTGAGATGCGGCAAAGAGCGCGTGAAAGCCGAGGAGCTCTCGAGTCTGCCTTCTCCCGACGGGTAGGTTTTCCCTTGCTTCCCTAGGTGCCATTCAGAGATTCCTCTGCTTCCAAAGGTAGAAAGCTAGACCGAGAGCTCCGGCTGTCGGAACTGCAGCTCATGAAGTCGTGAATACTCTCCATTCTTGGTGAGCAGCTCTTCGTGGGTACCCACCTCCACGATGCGCCCTGCGCTCATCACAACGATCGTGTCTGCGTCTCTGATGGTAGACAAGCGGTGTGCTATGACGACCGTCGTACGGCCCTTTTCGAGGGTCTGAATAGCCATCTGCACCTCGCGCTCCGCGCGATTGTCGAGCGATGCTGTCGCTTCGTCTAATATCAAAATAGGCGCGTCCTTGAGAATTGCGCGCGCGATTGCCAGGCGCTGACGTTCTCCTCCCGACAGCGTCATTCCCCCCTCTCCGACCTGTGTCTGAAAACCCTGGGGAAGCTTCATGATAAAATCGTAGGCGTATGCAGCGCGTGCCGCTGCCACTACCTGTTGATCGCTCGCACCGGGGCTCCCGTAGGCGATATTGTTATACACCGTATCATTGAAGAGGAACGTGTGCTGGCCGACCATAGCGACCTTCGAGCGCACGTCCGCCAAGCGCAGCTTGCGAAGATCTATCCCTCCAAGTGTCACGATCCCCGCAGAGGGATCAATGAAACGTGGGATGAGATCCACGAGCGTTGTCTTTCCAGCTCCCGAGAAGCCCACCAGGGCAACCTTACTTCCCTGGGGTATCACGAGCGTAACGTTCTGAAGCGCGCTGGTGACCGCATCGTCATCGGCACGTTTGGGATATTCGTATGTGACGTCCCTCAACTCTAGGTCGTACCGTACCGGAAGATCTACAGGCTCAGGCGGGTCCTGGATGGTAGGAACGGTGTCTACGATCTCGAAGATGCGCTGCGAGCCTGCCAAGCCCTGCTGCACTGTCGCGTTCACCCTAGTAAGCTTCTTGAAAGGTTCGTACATCAGGAAGACAGACACTAAAAACGCCATAAAATCGCCAGATGTCCGAGATCCCGAAATAACCGTGTGACCCCCGTATAGAAGAACACCGGAGATGACCAAGCTTGCTAGCACTTCGTTGATCGGCCCTGCCGCCGCGCGCACCCGCTCGGATTTGACGAATGTGCTCGTAAGATCTTTATTCCCGCGCTCGAAACGCTCCTGCTCGAACTCTTCTCGACAGAAGATCTTCACGACGCGATGACCCTGCAGACTCTCCTGGAAGAGCGCCGATAAAGACCCGATCGCTTCCTGACCACGCCGGCTGAGTTTACGCATACGTTTTCCGATTCGCGCGATCGGAAGCCCTGCGATAGGAAAGAAGACCACCGCCAAAAGAGACAGCGTCGGATCAAGGTACACACACGATACGACCAACGCCAGCAATCGCAAGGTGTCGCGGATGACCGACGCGGTCGAATCAGTGAGAAGCGTACGCACAAGAAGTACATCCGAGGTCACCCGCGACAAAAGCTCGCCCGAGGAGTTGCGTACGAAAAAATCAGGTGACAGTGAGAGGATGTGGCGGTTGACGTGATTACGCAGGTCTTGAGTCACTCGATGCCCTACGGTAGCCATGAGAAACTGCTGACCGAAATCACACAAGGCGCGAACAACCGCAAAACCCATCAAGAGAGCCGGCAGGATCCACAGCAACTGCTCGTCCCGCTTGGTGAACACCCCGTCGAGGATGTATTTGACGAGAAACGGAACTATGCCATCTGTGGCTCCAAACACCACCATGCACAGAAGCGCCCCGACGAAGTATCGACGATGCGGCTTTAGATACTGCAGAAGCCTCGTGTACATGAAGTCAAAGTCCTTTCGAAGGCGCCACTACGCGACCGGCGACGGGTTAGCCGCTGGACGATCCTGGGCAGCGTGGACACCCAACTCGAGCGCCAGAACCGCAACTCGACGCGCCACACTACTGTTATCCGTGCTACTAGTATTATCCGTGCTACTAACCGACCCTGCGTCTGAACTATCGCAGGCGGCCAGACTCGCGCGAACCTCTGCAAGACCCCTCTCAACCTGCGCTCTATACACTCCCTCATCAAGGAGTTTACGAACTTCGGCTGCAAGCGCCTCGACGTCGATATTTACCTGCATCACCTCTCGAACGGTCCCCGAGCGCATAATGTTTACGGGGGAATACTCTTCGAGAGAGACAAAGAGAGAAACTAGCAAATTAGAGAACCACGAGCCACTGTACACCGATACAAACGGTAACCCTGCGATAGCGCCCTCTAAATTACACGTTCCCGACTTGAGTATTCCTACTCGCGCGTGCGTCATCTCGGTCAGGGCGTCCGCCGTAGTCCACTCGATCTCGTCAAGAAGTGCCCCTTCCACGATCGGACGAGCTACGCCCTTGACCCATTCAATCGACATATTGGGAGCCAAAACCACCCGAGTTTTCAGTGTGGGGTGACCACGTCGCAGCCGCATCCAGACACGTAACGCTGGCGGCAAGATGCACTCAACTTCGAACCGCCGACTACCCGGCAACAACAGAAGCGTATCATTACGCGGCTGGTCAAGTTGCACGCTCGCAAGTCGATCGGTGAGGGGGTGCCCCACATACGTGACATGTGTGTACCCACGCTTAGCATAAAAGTCCTTCTCAAACGGAAAGATTGCTGCAACCCGGTCTACATAGGCCGCGATCTTTTTGACACGATTCGCTCTCCAAGCCCACACCTTGGGTGGCGCATAGTACAGCACCCGCACCCCGTGCTCGTGGGCGACACGTGCCAGTCGTAGATTGAAATCAGGATAATCGACGAGGATGAGAACATCAGGTCGCCACTCGACGACCAAGCGCTTCATCGCCGAGAAGGAGCTAAAGATCGACCCTGCTGAGCGCACGAGCTCGGAAAATCCCATCGTGGCCCCCTTTCGGTAACAGTCTACGATGAGCTCTGCTCCCGCCTCTCGAGTGGCGGCTCCTGCCATCCCCTTCACGTGGGCCTCGGGGCATAACTCTCGAAGTGCTCGTACGACACGTGACAGGTGCTGCTCACCTGACACCTCCCCGGCGCTTACTGCTATGCGCATCTTTTCCTCACTAAAAGCGAACTACCAGCACCTCTCATACTACTACCCCGTAACAGCTGTCGAGCCAGGCAAGCGAAGGGCGTTGACCAAGAGCGAGCCCCAGCGGCGCGCCGGTAATCCACCACCGAAACCCCTTGTGCATCATATAACAGAGCCTCCTGGGAGGACGAACGGACCTTTCCCGACCTTGCCCCCTCCCCGAGATACTCGTATTCTCCCTAATTACTATGAAGAAACGCCTTCTCCTCATCGCTGGACTTGTTGTACTCGTCTTGATCAGTCTAGTGGGGATCGCCCTTGTGCGCGCCAACGACGTGGTGAAGCTTCTCCAGCCCCAGATCGAAGAACAACTCGCCAAGGCTGTCGGAGCACCCGTGAAGATCAGCGCTGTGGAGATCTCCCTCTTTCCAAGCGTTCAGCTCGTGGTCAGCAACGTGAGCATGGGAGATCCCTCGGCTCCCTCGGTAGCTGCTTTGAAGGCAAAGCTCGCTCTCCGTCCGCTTCTTAATCGAAAGCTCGATGCATCCGAGATCCGTATCGAACAACCGAAAATTACCTTTACGAAGAGCAGAGAAGGCTTCTCGGTAGTAGGACTCTCTCGTCAAGATTCTCGAAGCCCTCAAGCCCCATCGTCACCGTCGCCAGGAACCTCAGCAGCTCCCGAGAGCTCCCCATCCTCGAGCACACAGAAATCTCTCCAGCTCCACCTGGAGAGATTGGTTATAGAAGGGGGTACTGTCACGCTCAAAGATGTTGACGCTGGCACAACATCCTCCTTATCGAACGTTGACCTCGATGCCGAAGTTCAGCTCCAGGGAGCGCTCTTGAGCGTCCCACAGGGGCAATTGCGCTTCAAAGCACCCGGAGACCACTCTGTCTCGCTCGCGATTCGCTCCGGCAACCTCAACCGTGACACAAACGAGCTTAGCGTCTCCGAGGCAGTGGTTACGAGCGATGCTGGAAAAGTACGCGCTGACGCCACACTTCAACTCGCGACCCGCCGTGGAAAGATTAGAGCCTCTTCTGAGAGGCTCGACCTCTCGGCACTTGCGCGGTATGCATCAACGTTCGCTCCAACTCTCTCGAATTTTTCGCCGACGGGAACTCTGATAATCCCTAAAAGTGAGGTGATCCTCGCTGGCGCGAACGAGATAGCACTCAACTCCATCATTCAGCTGCGCGATGCGTCGATGATGCTTCCTGGGGGAAAGACAGTTCAAGTGGTAAATGGCGACATCTCCGTTGACGGGACCACAACGGCACTCCGTTTCGTCTCGCAGAAGCTCTCGCTTGCCCTCAACCGAGCCCCAATAACGCTTGCCCTAGATGGTCAGTTTACCGTGGGGACCCCAAGTTCCCTGGCTCTTACTCGGTTGAACCTGGATGCATTTGAAGGCTCAGGCAGCGTTCCCTTTACCCTTAAACTCAGCTCACCGCAGCAGATTCGTGCCAGCGCGGATCTGAAGGGGCTGTCCATCCAGAGTCTCCTGTCGACCTTGAGCCCCGAACGGGCTGACAACCTCTCAGGGACCATCGCCTCCTTGAGCGCCCAGGTCAGCGGCCCTCTCGGGCCGCAAGCACCTAATCTACGCGGACCAGGGAACATCTCCGTGCGAAACGCCGCTCTCAAGGGCTTCAATCTGCCGCAGGTGGCGCTTAGCTCTATCGGCAAGGGACTGCCTTTCCTCGAGGAGACCCTCGTCGAGAGCGTGCCACAGGAGTTCCAAGGGATACTGCGTGAGCCGGACACTCGCATCAAGTCACTCGATTCGAGCTTTGAGCTTCAAGGAGATCGAACCCTACTTCGCTCTCTGGAAGCCGTAGGAGAGATCTTTTCGCTGAACAGCAGTGGCTCTATCGCACGTGACGGCACACTCGACCTGGCTATGACTCTCACCTTTACGCCGGAGTTCTCTCAGGCCCTTGCCCGGCGCGTCAAAGATATCGGCAAAGTATACGATTCAGCCGGGCGACTCGTCATACCACTTACCCTCAAAGGTCGTTCGCCAAAGCTGGTTGTGCTGCCGGATCTCCCCAAACTGATGCAGACTGGGGCGGGACGGATAATAGAACGTGAGGCAGGGCGAGCAATCGAGAAAGCACTCGGAAAGGATTCGGACACTGCTCGAGGTGTGAAGGACCTTCTCGGGGGACTCTTGAAGCGTTAGAGTACGCGGTACTTTAGCAACTGGAGCCAAGCACAGAAATCCTGTACCTTCTGCCGTGAAAGCTCGAGTGTATCATGACGAATGAGTTCGACGACAACGACCTGCACGGTGGAGATCCAGAGATCGCCGCACTCCTACGAGAGATCAAAGCCTCCATCGAAAAGTCCGAGGTGTCCCAGGTCACGCTCGATTCGGCTCCAGAGCCAAGACAGTCCGACAAAGAGACCCCTAAGCAAGCCGTAGTCGGCGGATTCGCATTCTTCCTCTCCCTGGCAGCGATCCTTCCCACCGGTTTAATCGCCACCTTCTTGGCCCTTGGCCTCGCCTCTACCGAGACGCTCGGCCATGCAGGCACCTTTGCGTGTGCCGCACTAGGGGGCGCGCTTTGTGCGCACCTCTTCATCAAAGGGCACATCTCCGTCCTTATTCACGAATTCAAGCACTCACTTATTTCGAATCTGGTCGGGAACAAGGCTAAAGGGATGAAGATCAACCGCGACTCGGGCTACTTCGAATACGCGTACTCGAAGGAGACAAAGCACTTCAACGCCTTCATCTCGGTAGCTCCCTACATCGTGCCGGTATTCACCTTTGTTGCCGCGCTGATTGCGTTTGCTCTCTTCCGGCACGAGCATGTACTCGCTGTACTCGTCGTCGGCATCGGCTACGGCATGGATCTCGTGCTCAACATTCGTGACATCTCGCCGATTCAGACAGACCTGAGCCTACTCCGTGGAGGATATCGACTGGGCGTATTGTACGTGGCGGCGTGGAACATTCTGATCTTTGCGCTCTTGTGCGCTTGGGTTCTTGAAGGAACTGCCGGTCTTACACACATCCTCGAATCTATCTCGATATTTTTCGTCAAGCTCCATCAGTGGTACTCGGATCTGGGAACTTCTGAGGAATAAAGCAGCTCTTGAGTCGATTCAGTGCGCATGATCTCGTGGCTCTGTTCTTCCCTCACTCCGTGCACAGTGGGCACAACAATAGAAAGCCCCACCACTCTCCATACCGTGACCGATTATTCGACACTGACAATGCTCGCAGCGAGGCGCAAGCGCATGAATGGCGCATTCGAAGCTATCGAATGTATAGGAACGACCCTGATGAATCAGCGTAAAAGATCGATCATAGTCGTTGTGGCACACATCGCATCGCCCCATACCCCCTCCGCTTGACCTGTTTCTGTCAGAAATCCAGGCTATCGCGTAGCCTCGGTTACTCTCTATGCGGATCGTCAGCGGCTAATCACGCACGGAGAAGTCCGGGAGCGGATCATACGACACCCAATCCATCGTTAAGGCATGCGCCGGCGCCGTCACCCCCGCAGTCCTGCGATCCTTGTTGGCCAGGATTTCGGTGAAGCTCGATACTTTGAGACGCCCTCTACCGACATCGACGAGTGATCCGACGATATTTCGAACCATTTGCTTGAGAAACCCAGAGCCGATAACGCGATAGACGATGAGGTCACCTGGATGACTCTCGACCTCGCTCAGGTAGATCGTTTTGATCGGCGATTTCGCGCAGCATTCGGAATCCTGAAAACTCGAAAAATCATGCTCGCCCAGCACGGACGCTGCGCACGCCCGCATCAACTCCAGATTGAGCGGACGCGAGATGTGCCATACGCGCCGCGCATCGAGCACCGCAGGGGATGGCCGATTCAAGACACGATACGAATACTGCTTGTGAGTGGAATCAATCCCGGGATGGAACGAGCCGTGCACGACCTCCGCCGATACCACGGCCAACTCTCCCTTCATAAGGTGACTCACCCCTTGCGCCAAACGCCATAGATCGGGGGCCTCAGCGAGGTTGAAGGTTACCACCTGCCCACGAGCGTGAACCCCAGAATCTGTCCGCCCAGCCGCATGCAGCGGGCCGACAGGTTGTCGACACACGACCGACAAAACCTGCTCGAGCTCACTTTGAACGGTTCTGAGCCCCGGCTGCTTCTGCCACCCATGAAACTGGCCACCATCGTACTCGACGATAAGCTTTATCTTGGGCACTCTACAAAGCTCCGAGAATTAGTGTGCAAGCAAACGCTCGACGATCTGTACTGCATTCACGGCTGCCCCCTTACGCACGTTGTCAGCCACGACCCACAACGAAATGCCGTTCGTCACCGATTCGTCCTTTCGGATACGTCCGACATGGATCGTATCGGAGCCGGCCACACCCAGCTGCATGGGATACTCGTCGTTTGATGGATAAACATCGACACCCTCGGTCGCATTCAGCTTCTCTATGAGCGCCTCAGGAGAGATCGGGCGCTCCGTTTCGATGAACACACTCTCCGCGTGAGAATAGAATACCGGCACCCGCACAGCCGTGGCTGTGATGCGCAGATCTGGAATGCCCAGGATCTTCCGGCTCTCGTTGATGATCTTGTACTCTTCCTTGGTGAATCCGGTCTCGAGAAAGATGTCTATCTGCGGAATACAGTTGAAAGCGATCTGGTGCTGGAACGCCTCTTGTGGAAGCTCCTGCTGGTTGAAGATAGCAAGGGACTGGCCCCACAGCTCGTCAAGAGCATTCTTTCCGGCACCGGACACCGACTGGTACGTCGAGACAACCACGTGCTTCAAACCAGCCAACTCGTCGACCACCTTAAGGACGGGAACGAGCTGAATCGTCGAGCAGTTCGGATTGGCGATGATACGATCCTCTTCTCTTCGTACAGCGCTGAAATTCACCTCCGGCACCACCAGTGGAACAGAGGGATCCATACGAAAATACGACGAGTTGTCGATCGCTATCGCCCCTGCCTCCACCGCTATCGGCACGAACTTCGCGGAGAGCTCGGCCGACGTGGCAAACAGAGCTATATCAACCCCGTTGAAGCCTTCCTCCGTGAGTTCCTGAACCTCGACCTCTTCATTGTGAAACTTGTAGACCTCACCCGCCGAATCCTTTGACGCAAACAGGCGCAACTCAGAGCACTTTATCCCGCGCTCCTCGAGTACTACCAACATCTCGTTCCCAACCAGCCCGGTGGCCCCGGCTATCGCGATCACTGGTTCTTGCTTCATAGTATTCACCTGTCTCTAGCTGTAGCTCCAGTAAGCTGCCAGACGCTCAGGTACGACGCAAGGGAGGCGCTCCTCTTTTTGGCTTCAAAATGACAAGAGATGCGTCTTGATGGGCGATTACTGATATCAGGCAGGAAAAGAGCGCCACCCCCTCCACGGAAGGTCTATATGATTAGCCCAGCTGAGTTCCCCGGAACTACCTCATTTCACAGCCTGAACGGCGCTATCGTTCCCGCATGCTCATGGGAGCGTTGGTCGCACGAGATGCACGACCTAGAAACGCTGGGGATGACCCATCTTCAGACAGTCGAAGCGTGCGGATTCTCCTCCGCTATGGTCGTCCGCTATGCGCTCGGCCTTTCATCGAATGGAGGCACAGTCACGGTGCTTGCGAGCGACTCTTTCTTTGGATGGATAGCACTGGCGTGCGCACGACATCTGCTTAATGGAGGGTCATCAGTCCATCTGATTATCGTTCCCAGTGGAGAAACCTCGAGCGATCCCTTGCAGCGTCTACTTCTCGCAGCCGAGAAACTCGGAGGGCACGTACACCGATGGGACACGCCACAAGCCTACGACTACATCGCCGACACAATCGAGCGCTCTCACAACGTGCTGTGCGGCTTGGGCGATGCTGGGGATTTCGCCCGTCCGTGGTCAAGAGAGGTAATAGAGTTCATGAACGAATCTGCTATTCCCGTTCACGCCATCGGTAGTCCGCTGGGGCTTGCACCGGACAGAGGAGCGTGGTGTTCCGAGCTTCTCTATGCCTCGTCGACGCTCTCAATCGGATTGCCATTTCAAGCGCTGCACCACGACCCAGACCTTATCGGTCGGCACTACTTGTGCGATGTATCGTGGGGGTTGAAGCAGTACACCCAGCTCGGATACCAAGGTGAGCCACTTTTTGCGGAGCAGCCGGTGATACGACTAGTGATGAACACGACCTAATGGACTGCGGAAAACTGGCTTCATATCGAGCGAGGAACGAGTTTCCGGAACCTGCTAAACTATCGCGTCCTAAACTATCGCGTCCTAAACTATCGCGTCCTAAACTATCGCGTCTCTGCTCTATGGCTCGAACTCTTTACGACGCTTGTCTCGTAAAAGCTTCTCGATGGTGAAGGACGCCAATCGGTATCCCTCCTGCTCTGTCTTACCGGCCTCCAATGCTATCTCAGTGATAGCCTCGATGAGATCTCCGATGGTGGTCTCGACAGTTACACTTGCGTCTACCTGACTCGTTGATTGGCGCTGATCCATAACCTGCTCTGCTCCTCGTGGCCTAAAAACCTCTTTAGAGTATACCGCACCTCTGGCACGGGCTCGAAACGAAAAGTACTCAACCGCATATCTCTCCTCTTTGAGATGCACGAAAGGATGCTAGGCTATGCGAATTTTTTGGGCTCTAAGTGCCCGTGCAGAGGATAAAACCACGTGGTTCGCGTGATATGACCGGCTCACATGTGACAAATAGGAAAGAAAAATCAGTGGCCCGCAGGAATACCGTAGAGAGTCCAGGTGTACCCCTCTTCGAAGGCCCCGCCCGTTATTACGATAATCCACCCCGGCTTAGGTACCGATTGGGCTCCCGTGCTGAATAGGCGCAACACCTCGCCACCACTCGTACGAACGGTATCAAGCCCCTCGCGACGTTCATCCCAGGCGGGAGGCTTATACCCGGTACGAGCGTCGTGGGGCGAAGCAGAGACCTGGTCGTAGCGCGAGATCAGAACCTCTGACACTTGCACCTTGACATGCAGACTAAGCTCCCGCCCCTCTCTGCCGCCACCACTCGTACCGTCTGAAAGCATCTGCCTACACCGATTTGGTGGTGTCGACCACCTCTTCAACCTGCATAGCGAAGAACGGACACGGACCATGACGTACATCACGCATCATCTCTGCAGCCTCCCTCGTCTCGACGGTCGACCATCGAATGTTGGGCTCGCCGCGAGGACCGGACTCATCAATGCCAGTTGGCACGAGAAAGAGATCACCTGCAGTAGCGTCCTGCTTGGGGACCAATCGAACGATATTGACGGCGACCTTCTTCATGTCAGCCGACTTCTGAGCGATCTTTCGAAGCTCCTCGACCGACTTGGAGATCTGCCAACTACTGCGCCCCACACTCGGACATGCGAACACATCCTTTCCGTTTTCCAGAGCGCGTTCCAATTCCATCAACCAATCTATTGACATACTTTTGCTTCCCTTAGTTCCCGCGAGGGATTCCCGCCACCATTTAAAACGTCATGCTCGAGCAAAAACTTTAACGAAGATGAGCACTACTCGAGGAATACTTCTAGGTGTTTCTCACCTACTGGCCAGCCGCATCATCAGCATCCGCCAGACTGTCGATTCGCTCCTTGAGCTCCTTGCCAACTTTGAAAAAAGGAAGCTTCTTTGGGGGCACGGGTATCTTCTCTCCCGTCTTTGGATTACGCCCCTCGTATGCTCCGTACTCCTTTACAACGAAGCTTCCGAATCCGCGAATCTCGATGCGACCACCGCTGATGAGCGTATCCCGCATCTTTCGATATATGAGATTAACGACCTCTTCGGCTTGGATAACGTTGATCTGTGTCCGTTGAGCGAGTTTCTCTATTAGTTCCGATTTATTCACGTGCACCCCTAAGTTCAACTAGCGCCAAATGCAACCTGTTCGCTTCGCCAGCGTCCATCTTTCTGTATGACGCGGCTGGCATACGCGCCCAATCCACCCGCTTTGTCCTAACCACCTAACAACACAAGGGATAAAAATCTTATAATCAGTATGATGTAAGTCTGTCAAAAGTGATTGCGACGAATACTAAAAAACCTACAAAAGAGCCCCGACTGTTCTATCAGGCAACACAAAGATTGAGCCAAAGCGCCTTTTGGTCTGATTTGCATCGAATTTGTCTAACACTTTTTGGAACTTACGGGCGCACAAGTAGCTTGCACTGCCTTAAAGCCCGGTACTATCTTCCTTCTTTTGCTGAAAGCCGACACAACTAGAGCCTATGACCCGTATCGAACACACCAAACCCGGCAAACCCACCGACAAACGCACACCACATCCACTTGTCCGGGTTCGCACACGCGACAATAACTTTCAGAGAGCGGAGGTTATCAAGAGCAACCGCACGAAGCGCACTCGCTATGGACAACTCTTGGTTGAAGGGGTAGCGCAGATCAATCTTGCGGTAATCCACGGATGGAGGGTCTCAGCATTTCTCTATCCAGCCGGTCGAGCACTGTCGACCTGGGCAGAAGAGCTACTCTCCAAGGGCATCGCAGACAGCCACTGGGAACTCGCACCCGACCTTCTGGCAGAGCTGAGCGACAAGGACGAAACCTCGGAGATCATGGCTATCATAGAAGCGCGAACACTCGCGCCGTCTGCAATCCCGGCGAAGGCTAACGGCCTCGTAGTGGTGTTTGATCGACCGAGCAGCCCTGGCAACCTCGGATCTTCAATCCGCTCGGCCGACGCCTTCGGTGCCGACGGCATAGTCATCACCGGTCATGCTGTCGATATCTACGACCCACACGTAGTGCGCGGCAGCATGGGAGCTCTTTTCGCCCTCCCCGTGACCACGGCTCCATCCTGCAAAGAGATCAAAGAATGGGTCGAACACTCACGTTCTGCGGGTTTCGACTATCAGATCGTTGGCAGCAGCGGAAAGGCGGAGCAGGTTATCTTCGATGTCGATCTGACCAAACCGACGGTGCTGGTCCTCGGGAACGAAACGGTCGGCATGTCACAGGGGTATTGGGAGATCTGCGACTCTGTGGTCAAGATTCCTATCGGCGGAGCCCTGTCCTCGCTCAACGTAAGCTGCGCGGCCTCTATCTTATTGTACGAGGCGATCCGTCAGCGCGAACGTTGACGCTTGTCGGTTCGAACTTGTGCACAGCACCTAGGGGTGCGATGGTTTTGTAGAGAGGAAATTCTATGGCGCTCAAAAAGCTCGAAGACAAAAAGTACTCGGTTCCTACTCGGTTGATCTACGGCGACTCATTCACCTCCACGTGGGACTACAAGTTCCACGTGGTGCCTCCCATCACCGCGTCGAGCACCTTCCGTCTTGAATCTACCCAACGAGGCGCTCAGGGGTTCGAGGATGTCGGTCGCTTTAGGGGTGAGCATGGAGGCGAGCCGATTTATGTGTACGACCGCCTCGGCGATCCCAACAACGACATGCTGCAACAAGCCCTAGCGTTGGCGGAGCAGGGGGAATGCGCAGTAACCTACGCCACTGGAATGGCAGCAGTTCATGCTGCTCTCACCTTCGCCCTCAACCCCAAGTCCGAAATTATCGCACACCGAACCCTCTACGGCTGCACGTACAGCCTACTGAGTCAGTGGCTACCGAACTACTCGATCCCGACGCACTTTGCGGACCTGCGGGACGGCAGCGCCATCGAGCCACTCGTAAACGAGAACACTCGAGTGGTGTACATCGAGAGCCCTGTAAATCCGAGCCTCGAGCTCGTCGACATTCGCGCGGTAGCTGAAACTGTCGAGCGCGTTAATCGTCAGCGCCCACCCGAACGGCGCATCATCTCTATAATAGATAATACTTTTTGCACCCCTTGGGCACAGCGCCCGATTACGATGGGTATAGATGTAGTCGTGCACAGCCTGACCAAGGGAATCTCGGGATTCGGTATCGAGATGGGAGGGGCAGTTGTCACGCGTCAAGAGTTCTACAACAAGCTCGTGATGCTGCGAAAAGACTTCGGTAGTAGCCTCGCGCCCGCGACCGCATGGAGCATCTTAGCTCATGGCCTACCTACGCTTTCCATCAGGATCCCCAAACAGCAAGAGAACGCGTATCAGGTATCAAAGTTTCTCGAAGGGCATCCCTTGATCGAGATGGTAAAATATCCCGGCCTTTCGAGCTTCCCGCAGTACAACCTCGCGCGAAAGCAGATGATAGATTACTACGGAGATTTCGCCCCTGGCTTCATGGTCTACTTCGTCCTCAAGGGGAGCACGCCTGAGGAGTCTCGCTCGAAGGGCAACCGCATGATGGACTTCATCGCCGACAACGCCTATGCCGTAACGCTCGCGGTGAGCCTCGGTCAGATCCGCACGCTCATCGAGCATCCTGGCTCGATGACGCACGCTGCATACTCAGCTGAGGAGCAGCTCTCTCGCGGCTTCGATCCTGGTGGCATTCGTCTTGCGGTCGGAATCGAGCATGCAGACGATATCATTCGCGACCTCGAGGCCGCTCTCGACGCGTGCGGATAGCAAACACAACTGGAGAAACAGCATGAAAGCACACACCATTCTCGACACTATCGGTGGCACCCCCCACGTTCGAATCAACAGGCTCTTTAACACCTCGTGCGCGGTGTGGATGAAGCTCGAGCGCGCTAACCCCGGAGGGAGCATAAAGGATCGCATCGCGCTCGCCATGGTTTCCGAAGCGGAGGCCAGCGGCCGACTCCAGAGAGGTGGGACGATCATCGAACCGACCTCCGGAAACACCGGCATTGGTCTCGCAATGGTTGCGGCTGTCAAAGGGTACCGACTCATCTTGGTGATGCCGGAGTCGATGTCTGTCGAGCGCCGCAAGATTATGGCTGCGTACGGCGCCGAGTTCGTGCTCACCCCCCGCGAGAAGGGCATGCGCGGTGCCATCGAAAAGGCCACAGAGATTGCGGCCAATACTGCCGGTAGCTGGATGCCTCAGCAGTTCGAAAATCCCTCCAACATAGAGGTGCACGAACGCACCACAGCCGAGGAGATCCTGAAGGCCTTCCCGGAAGGGATCAATTACATGATTACCGGCGTAGGCACTGGCGGCCACATCACCGGTTGTGCACGAATTCTCAAGGAACGCTTTCCGGACCTCAAGGTATTCGCCGTCGAGCCGTCGGCATCACCTGTTATCAGCGGGGGACAGCCCTCTCCCCACCCTATTCAAGGTATCGGCGCAGGATTCGTGCCTAAAAACCTTGATACCGAAATCCTCGATGGAGTCATTCAAGTAGAAGCAGAGGAAGCTATAGCGTTCACCAAGAGAGCTGCGCGCGAAGAGGGTATCTTCATCGGCATATCCTCCGGAGCCTCGCTGGCAGCCGTACACAAGAAACTTCCCGAGCTCGCGCCGGGCTCAACTGTCTTGACCTTCTGCTACGACACCGGAGAGCGATACCTTTCGCTCCCGAATGTATTTCCTGAACCGACTCAAGACTGACGGCGCGTCCGGGATTATAAGCGAGATGCAGTGCGCTGGATCATTTCGTATGCCATACTGTTGAGCATATGGACACATCGGACATCAAAGGGGTAGTTTTCGATTTTGACGGCACAATGGGCTTCTCGCTGCCGCATTGGGCTAGCGCATATCAGAACACCCTTGCGGAGTTCGGAGCACACCGCGAACTCAGTGAGGTTATCGAGATGTGCTTCTCTCGAAAGACCGCAGAGGTTTTGCGAGAGCTCGCAATTGACGACTCTGAAGCTTTTCGCGAATCCGTCTGGGGACGAGTAAAGGAGAGCATGCCCCTCGTGGAGCCCTATCCCGGATTCCTCGACACCCTCAATGCGTTCAAAGCCTCGTCTGTAAGGGCTGGGGTTGCTACCAATTCACGCTTCGGACACGTCTCCATCGCGCTCGACCGCTGGGGCGTCACGGACTCCTTCCACGCCGTTGTTGCGATAGATCACGTACCGCGAGGAAAACCCCATCCAGATGCACTACACAGGGCTCTTGAGCTCATGCAGGTCTCCCCATCGCAGGCAATCATGTTCGGCGATTCCCCGATCGATATCCACGCAGGACATGCGGCGGGGATGACTACCGTGGCCTTCTGCCCCTCAGAGAACCATCAGTACTGTCCTGTAGCGCTCCTTGAAGCTGCCGGACCAACGCACATCGTTCGTTCGTATCGAGAGCTTCACGACCTCGTCCTTTCGCTGTGAGGTCTCTGTGATGCCTTTGTGGTGCCTCTCTGATGTTCGATAGCATTGCAGGAAGCCAGCTTCTGCGAGCGCCGACAGTAGTGCTTTTTCCGTTCCTAATTCGATGTTGAAACCGGAGGGCATCTCGATGCGATGCGATCACCTGCCTCCCGACATAGGCCATCGCAAGGCCATGTGGCCATAGTGAGACAATAAGTATCTATCTTGATCGAGCATCAAGCTGATCCTCTCAGGTCTCGGAGCTACGGCGTTTATATGCGCTTTGCCTTTCTATTCTCTCTTAGCGCAGTGTTCGCCATGCAGGCCTTGCCGCTCGACGCCGATGCGCAGAGCGAACCCTGCATCATCGTCGGAAGAACCTCAGAGGGAGGCCCTCTCGTCGTATGCGAAGAGGACCAATGGCTGACCGCGCCCATCTGCGACCCTCGCATCGCGGGAGACTGCACCGGGAACGAGATCCCATACCCAGGACCTGCCGCAGGTCGCCCGCCGCTTCCCTATAGGGGCGGCCAGCCCGGACCGGCTGCAGGACCTGCCCCACTCGGAGCGACTGGACCTTCTCCACATAACGCCGCCGGGGAGTCGCCACGCGCTGCCGCTGGTCCTCCCCCTTCTACGCTCCGACACTCTGGTCCCAGGTGATTAACCGGCTGTTTAGGATGCGCTTACGGTGCGAAGCCTTTCCTCCGCAGCCTGTCAAAAAGCTCCGATTACCTGCTCCTCGTCATGGCCGCTGTAAACCAGCGTCTCTGGCAATACCGGGATCTCCTCAAGATTTTTGCTTCCGAGACCGACCTGTTAAGGGTATTTTTGTGCCGTCGTGTGGAGCGCCTCTATGGGCCTTCGCATAGACACACGACCGCGCGTAGGTCTACAAAACGAAAAAGTTTTAGGATAACTGTATTGTGATTATGAAACCGATGCCCCATATCGACTCCGTGATGACCCCCTTCCCGTACACGATAGAGGCCTCTCGCTCGGTACAGGAAGCACGCGCTGTCATGGAGAGCCAAGGCGTGCGGCATCTTCCTGTGACCTCAGAGGGCAGACTCGTGGGCATCCTCTCTGACCGAGATCTCAAACTTGCATTCGCTGTACTTGGAAACTCGGCCAGCGAGGACCCTCTTCACGTAGGAGACGTGTGCAACCTGGAAGCGTACGAGGTGGAATACGACACGCCTCTTGATCAGGTCGTCTTCCATATGGCCGAGAATCGCATCGGCGCGACGCTGATCACTCGCAACGGAAAACTGGTAGGGATACTGACCTCAACCGACGTATGTAAGCATTACGGGGAACTGCTCAAGATGGCGTATCCGGACGCCTGACCACAACAGGCTATGGAAAATGGTCTCCTGCTGCGAAAGCGGACATGGACCGGCTCTCCGATGGTCGCCACGGGTGGATTTTTTTCGCTACCTTCTTCGCGAGACAGGGTGCAACGGCGCCCTACCGTTACTTGGCCGCAGCACGAGGTCGAGACGCTGCGCTTACGCCCCCCACTCGATGTATCCCAACTCGCCCGCTACGCAAGCCGATAGATCTGCTCGTTGGCAGAGCCCGTGACGACGATGCGCCCCTCTTTTATCATTTCCTTGAGCGCGGCTAGTATCTCACCCTCTTCGCCCACGACAATCGGCCGATCCTCCTCTTCGTGCACTACTATGAGGTTATTGAAATACAACCCATCTTCGGCCTCCGGATGGCTCAAGGCTGCCTCTATCTGTTTCTTTATTGTTCCGTTCGCCATACGCTTGCCTTTCGGATTTACAGGTTTGAGAAGATACTCCTCGTAGTACTCTACAACGCCACTCCGCAGGACGAAATAAATAAAGCCAGCCTCATTCATTTTTGAAAAAATCACTCGTTCAGCGTGTAAAGCGACACTCATACAATAGAACCCGAGACTCCCCTTCTTCGTTGCATTGCGCGCATCCTCTGCGGTTGAATGAAGAGATGTGAGATCGTAGCATCTGAGGCGTTATGAAGCCCTTCCCGATACCACCACTCGCCCTCGCGCTCGCAATCGTCTATCTGCTCTGGCCTTTCGATCTCATACCAGACCTGCTCGGGCCGCTGGGTCGACTGGATGACCTGCTCATCTTTGCGCTCGTGGCGTGGCAAAGCTACGTGCGCCTTCGACCACCTTCTCAACCTAGAGGTGCGCAGTCTGAAGCCAATGCCAGTAACAGCACAACGGAGCCACCGCCCTCCGATCCGTACACGCTCTTTAATCTCCGAGCTGACGCCTCACGGGAAGAGATCGAAGCACGCTATAGAGAGCTCGTGCTCCAATATCACCCAGACCGGGTTGCCCATCTCGGGGAGGAGCTCCGAACACTTGCACACGAAAAGACTATAGAGATTCAGCAAGCGTATCAGGTGTTGCTGAGGCGGTTCTCGGAGAGGTAGGCGGTGTTGGCTTGTATGTCTGGCCAGCAGGTAATCAGCACATGAATCGCTGAAAGTTACCAATAGACGCACAGCGAATGTAGACTCGTACGCTACAAATCAGCTTCAGACGTCGATTCGCCGTTCTGTCGGATGAAAAACAGCGCCGGGTCCACTGCTGCAAAACGCCCCGTCTCGTCGAGCACCCGTGTTTCGAAGTGCAGATGCGGCCCGCTCGCGTCTCCAGTCTGACCGACATCGGCTATCCAATCGCCCTTGGAGACACGCTCACCAAGCGAGACTCTATTCCGGCTATTGTGTCCATAGACCGTCATCAATCCCTCACCCCGAACCACTAGGATCCGCCCATATCCGTAATAGGAATCGCTCGTATACACAACTCGACCTGCGTGCGCTGCTACGATCTTTGTTCCTTGTGGAGCGGCGAGGTCGATCCCCTCGTGGAATTTGCTCCACCTCCATCCGAACTTAGATGTGTACGTTGATCCCTGCACCGGGAGCGCCAACGCTCCGACATACTGCCTTGCCGAAGTAAGCGAGACCCGACGTGGCGTTGCACGATCCTGCGCCTCTGCTAGGAACGACGGCGCTGCGGGCAGGCCGCTGCTACTACGCAGGGGGCCCACTGCCGGGATTCGTAGCAGTTGCCCCACTTGAAGCTTCCTGGGATCGACTATGTCGTTGTAACGCTGCAATTCATGCGCGGGAATGGAGAACCGTTGGCCTATTTTCTGGAGCGTATCTCCGCGCTCGACGACGTAGACCGCCTCGCTCGACGGCCCACTCGAACGCCCCCCGAGAATACTGCATCCCGTACAAAACCCGGCCATCACGGCCATTACGACGAGCGCACGCATAGGCGGCCCCTCTCCTCAATCAATTCCATTAGCGCTTGACCGGAGAGCTTTCTTCGAATCAGATGATAAAGAAAGCCCGGTCAGAACTAATGATGCTCTACCTCTTCGAACACAACCCGCTTTACCCCCTCCTCGCTGCGCTTCCAAAGCGTCAAGCGATAGACCCGATCCACCAACAACGGCGCAATCAAGACACCTCCTGGCGCTAGCTGCGATAAGGGAAGCTCACTCTCCTCGGTCACTCCATAAGATGTGACGATAGCATCGAATGGGCCCACCTCAGGCCACCCTTTGCGGCCCTCACCGCGGCGCACTACTACTCCGTGGTGACCCAAGGTGTCGAGCAACTTTCGAGAACTCTGCGCAAAAACCCCGACCGTCTCCACTCCGAATATCTGACATCCCCCTGCGGCCATCACGGAACACAGATATCCACTTCCGAACCCTAATTCGAGGATTCGCATGCGCCGTCTAAAATTGATAAGACCCAACATCCGAATAAGCAACGAAGGACGAGTGAGCCATTGGCCGTGTGCTAATGGAATATCTACGTCCTGCGAAGCCAGCACTCGATACTTCTCCTCGACGAAATGCGCGCGCGGAACAGCCGCAAAACAATTCGTCACGAGACGCTCTACGTCCTCGTTAAGAATACCTGCCTCGTTCACCCATTGATGAACGCTCTCTCTCCACGTGGAATCGTCTGCCAGGGGCTGGGCGTGTTGCATAACTCTTGTCGCAAGTTCGGATACGGTCAACCGAGACCTATCACCGTTCGGTTCGCTGGGCGTACATAACACCCAGCTGCAGCCTAGTAACAGACTGCGCCGGAGAACGTCTCCGGCGTACCGAACAATTCAACACGAACACTGTCTCTTGGAAAGGGGCGAACTGCTTTCGCCCCTCAGAAACTTGGCCTTACTTCGAAGGCACCTGCAATCCTATCTTCTGGAAGAGGATCGGCGGCTGGCTAAGTGGCTTAGAATCTATCGAGAAATCCACCGCATCTCTCCACGACACATGCTGCGCTTCACGACCGAACGCCGACAGAATCTTAGGCGCCGCCCCCGGTAGAAACGGCATCAACATGACACCCAAGGCGTGGATAGCCCTAAGCGAGCATGCCAGTGTCACGCGAGTCGTGTCCATGTCTGTCTTACGAGTGCTCCAGGGAGCCTTTTCATCGACGTAGCGGTTACACTCACGCGCGAACTCCATGATCCGTTCGAGGGCGCCCTTGAACGAGCATCCTTCGAGCTGCGCAGTTGCCTCCTCAAACGTTGCTCGGATGCTCTCCTCAAAGGCGAGATCGCGTTCGGTCATCCGACTCCTCTCCAGCTCCGGAACCTGCGGACCGCAGTACTTGAGGGTGAACGAGGTGATGCGGTTTACGAAGTTCCCCAGCGTATCGGCCAACTCCGAGTTGTGCCGACGTTCGAGATCGTCGGGTTTGTACACTGAACGTGCGCGCTCGGTCGCAATCGAGGTCAGATAAAACCTGACTGAATCAGGGTCGACCCCCTCCGTGACGAGGTCGCGTACCCACACAGCCGTACCACGCGACTTCGATATCTTCTCAACGTCCTTCCCTGGAAACTGAATATTGAAATACTGATTAACTATCACCCCGTTTGGGAGGGTCAGCGAACCCTCAGCACTCAGCATCGCTATCCAGATCACACAGTGGAAGATCGTGTTGTCCTCCCCGATAAAGTGTCTAATTTCGACGTCCTTGGAGCGCCACCACTGATCCGCTGCGTTCGGGTCGAGCCCCTCTTGCTGGCACAACTCCATTGTGTTGGAGATGTACCCGATCGGCGCATCGAACCACACGTACAGCACCTTTCCTTTGGCATCTGGATCATCGAGAGGAACAGGAATTCCCCATGAGATATCACGCGTCATCGCACGCTTTACTAGGCCGGTGGAAATGAGTCCCTTTACGTACGCACGGGTGTGATCTCTGAGTTGTGCACTCTCGACCCATCCCTCGACCTCGTTCTTAAACTTCGAGAGATCTAAGAACCAGTGTACGGTTTCCCTGATCACAGCCGGGTTTCCCGAAAGAACGCTCGTGGCGTCTTTGAGGCTTTCGACGTCGAGCACCTTGCCACAGTTCTCACACTGATCGCCGTTTTGATTCGGAGTGTCACAGAATCCGCAGGTACCCTGGACATACCGATCAGGGAGAAACGCCGAACGTGATTCGTCGTAAAACTGTCGGGAGCTCTGTTTGACGAAATACCCCTTCTCGTAGACCGCCTTGAAGAAGTCTTGACTGGCCTTGGCGTGGAACGGATTGATGCTCGTTCCGCTATAGATGTCGAAATCGATCTTCATCCCGCGAAAATCCTCCGCTTGACGCGCCCGGTAGTAATCGGCGACCTCAGCCGGTGTCTTCCCTTCCTTCTCCCCGGTGATCATGATAGCCACCCCATGATCGTCCGAGCCGCAGATAAAGCGAACATCAGCGCCCGTCAAGCGCAGATAACGTACGTACACATCGGCTGGAACGTACGCCCCTCCGAGGTGGCCGACGTGCAGGTCTCCGTTCGAATACGGCAGCGCCGCAGTAACAAGAACCTTACGGCGGGGGGATGTCGAGATAGTGGAATTCATCGTATGTGTTCCTTAACGCCGCTATCACACCCCCGGTAATACCGACTTGGGCCACAGGCGGACTTCATAGTATGAAAGAGAGAGATTAAGCGCCCTACCCCGCTTCAGTAAAGCTCCCTCGTCAGGTCGTGACGGAAGATGCTTCACGTGGCGCCGGGCCTCGAACGACACCATGCATAACTACTACAGAATCCTCGGGGTTTCTACGGCTGCCACAAACGAAGAAATCCGTCGCGCTTACCGCGTCTTGGCGCGTCGCTACCACCCAGATGTCAACCCCGGCAAGAGCTCCGAAGAGCGCTTCAAGCAGATCGCCGAGGCATACGCAGTCCTCTCGGATACCAATCGCCGCAGACAGTACGACCTGGAGCTCGAAAAGGGCTCCCAGGAGAGCTTTACATCCGCCTTCGAGCGCGCGCACGAAACGTACCGCAAGCAACAGCAACGGGCAGCAAGTCATCAGCGTGTCAGACCCACGGCTACACAGCAGGCGACAGGCCCACACGCAACAGGAGCAAAACCAACCGCCAAGAAGGAGCAACGACTTGGCAGGATTGTGCGGCTTTCCCGAGACACCTTTCAGAAACTGCGGACCCGCGTAACCAGCAAGGTCACGGGCCGCGACCCCTCGACTGCACCCCGAGTTCTACAGGTCTCCCTGATAGAGGTTTCCGTGTCGATTACTGAAGCGATCACTGGGGTACGCCGAACCGTTGAGGTATCCGATGAGAACGGCGGACAACGCAAGATCTCGGTTACCATACCAGCAGGTGTACGCTCAGGCAGCGTAGTGCGCTTCCGACGTAAGGAGGACCCCTCCGAAGAGGTAGTACTCATCGTTCGAGTTGCGGCGCATCCTTGGATGTCGATGACTCACAAGGGGCTCACGATCGAAGTCCCGATCTCAATCTCCGAAGCCGTTCAGGGGGCTCGGATCCAGATTCCGTCGCTCGCTGAACCGCTGCTCGTCTCGGTTGAAGCGGGAACACAGAGTGGCCAGGAAGTTCGGCTCCGCAATCAGGGCGTGGCATTTCGTGACGGCACACGCGGAGACCTCTTCGTTCGCTTCCTCGTGAAACTACCGGAATCTCCCGACGCCGTAGGCCTCAAGGATAAGGCTCTCGAGTTCGACCCGTACTATGCCAAACCAGTTCGTCAACACCTGCCCAAGAGCCTTTTGCAGCCGTGAAAGCCATGACCACCCGAAGCCCTCTTGCGCCGATCCTCTTCTCCCTCCAAACAGCGATCTGCCAAGCGATTGCGGCGAGCTCCCTGATAATTATATGGGGCGTCACTCATTCTTTTAGTGTGTCACTAGTATGCAGCGCACTTGCCGCATTCGTGACCTCCCACATCCTCGCTCTCTCGACGCCGTGGCAGCTCCTCAATCTAGCACTCCCGCTGGCTACGGCCTCGGCGTTTGCCGTACAGATTCCGGCCTGGGTGTTCCTGCTCCTTTTTCTAGGATCACTCCTGACCTATGCTCCAGCCTTTTGGACACGAGTGCCATACTATCCGACACATAGAGCCGCATATGCCCTAGTGCTCGCCGAACTCCCCGCCGACAAAACCTTCACGTTCATCGATATCGGCTGTGGCATGGGCGATCTTCTCATTTTCCTTTCCTCCCACCGTCCTCAGGGGCGATTCGTAGGCATTGAGATAGGATTGATCCCGTGGCTAGTCGCTAAGGTGAAGGCTTTCCTCCGCGGTAGAGGGAACGTGTCGATCCGCTTTCAGAGCATGTGGAGGCTCGACCTCTCCACCTACGACTTCGTTTATACCTTCCTCTCTCCTGCGCCGATGGAGCGGCTGTGGATAAAAGCTAAGCGCGAAATGAAAGAGGAAAGCACCTTCATCACCAACTCGTTTCGCGTTCCTGAGGAGGCGGACCACACTATTTCGGTAAAAGATACGCGTAGGAGCCTGTTGTACATCCACAAGCTTCCGGGCGCTACTCGTTCTCAATGACAAGTCTCCCTCAATAACAAGCCTCTCTCAAAGACCAGAATTCCGGCCGCAGCCTATTAAGTTCTGCGGAATTTTAGCCGATAGAATTAAGTGGTGGGCTTTGAGGGTCGTCTCCAGAGCACCATCGATTGCGGAAGGAGCTTCCCACTCCAAAGAACATGCGCTTTGCGAGTATCCACCAGTACAACAACGAGGGCCGCTGTCATGGCATCAATCAACGAAATAAAACCCACTAGAGTCCATGCGCTGATCGTCCTCTTTGCGATCCTGACAAGCCCACTGCGCGCCTGGTCTGAACCGCCTCTGCTAGACAACTGGTCAGACGTAGCAATGAACGAGTGCGTCCTCGACATCCACCTGAACGACCATGAGCGTGGCGTGGAGCACGCTCTACAGAATCTCGAGATTACGGCGGAAGAGCTGAAAAACAGCTACAAGCGACTAGCCGACGATCAACTGGCGCTGCGCCGGTTAAAGGACGAATTTGCTGAACTCACCCGGAGACTAATGGCAGGCGAGCGTATTACTATCCAAGATGCGCAAAGAGCCGCGCAACTGCCGGGTCTGATAAGTAACCTTGAGGCAGCCATACAGCGAACCCTGCAGCGTTCGACCGATTTAACTCGGCACATGTACAACCTCGCGGAGGCCCTAAGAAGCGCGATGAAGAGCTACACAAAAAGTTGCAAAAAGTGTCCACCATCCGGCGATTTCCTCGATGGAATCAAGAGAAGATTTAGGGGAATGTTCAGAGGGCTCAAGTGCTCCGTACTGGGCCTCCTGTTCTCGGTTGGCGCAGGGGTAGCAGCTAATGCGCAGAGCTCTGATGAGGATATCAGCATGTGCGGGGTGCTTGATTCAAATCCTAGCGAGTGCGGAGAACAGGATGGGCGTAATAGCCAATGCATTAGCGCTGGAGCCGAGCTTACAGACGCATTGATGCAGTTCGATACAAACAATTGCACCAGGGATTTCGGAGATCCGCTGCAATGCTCGCTGTGCGATGGCTGGGGAGAGGGCGGACGGCGTAGCCGCTTTCAAAAATGCAAAGAGCTTGACGAAAAGGTGCGTAAGCTCGCGCAGGTGATAAGTGATTTTTGCTGATTAAAGGTAGGGATCGTGGTGTCTCATACGACAGTTTTTCACACTCGGTGCATGCGGGTTGCAATCGGACTCATCGTGACATGCCTGAGTTCAGCGCTTTCGACTCTCGGTGCATATGCGGACAATCCGCCCCTCGCAAGCGAGAGTATCCGGGCATCAGACGAAGCATATAACCTCCCCCTATGCGGCCTGTGCGGAGCTTCATCGACAAACACCGCTCCTCCATCGTTTGAATCACTCTCGGTGTGCAGCGAGACTCAGGGCCCAGCGACCATCGGAACGAGAGCAGAACAGGGTAAGTGTCACTCTATTCCAGCGCGACCATATCCGGTCGGGATCGAGCTCATCGCACGCGCGGATGGATCGCTCGAGGTAAGTCTCGGACGCCTCAACCCACCAAGAAGTCAGGATGGCACCCCGGGAGCTGACCTCATCGACTCAAGCCTCCTATCTGCCCCGCGACGCCCCCAGAGCAGCGGTAGCCCAAGCGCAACAGGCTCAGCGGAGGTACTCCTCACGCGGCAGCTCGTTGCGATCCTGCCACTAGGCAGAGATCAGAGATTTGACGCAGAGTTTTGCACTTCGACCCTCGCATCAGCAGTCGCAGCTGTAAGCCTAGAAGCCTGCGCCATCCAACCGGGATCGCCACTGTGCCAAACCTCTCCGAGCGCCCCACTCTCGGCCATGCCTCCAGCCAATCGGGCGCACGACAGCACCGCGCCCCGAGAAGATCTGTGCCATAGGGATCAGATGAGATCGCTCTGCGCGCGAGCCATTCCCCGAGAGCCACAGAGCACAGCTTCGAATCTCGCGCAGGCACTACAAAGAACCACCGATCAGACGACCTGGGGCGAATTTTGGTATTCGACTTATATCGAGTTCGGAAGCTGTGGTTTGGTCCAATTTGATCCGAAGACCAGAAGGAAACACTGGGCGTGGGACCCCTCTCCTGGGACTGCCAAAGGCCAGTGCCTGATACAGGAATACTTCCTCAGCAGCAGCAGCTTTCGCACGTGCGTGAAGGTTGAGAGAAACGGCTGTTCACTCGGAGAGTGTTGCGAGGGAGCTGACCGCGGAAAATCCAGCGACAATATCTGTTCAGGATCGGAGGGAACAGAGAAGACTGGACTCCCGGAGGTTGTCGGTTGCGTCGAGTGCAAGCTGCCGCCGCGTTCAACACGAGACTCGGGAGTGACAACAGCTACCCCGTATTAAAGCGCCTGATTTGCATTTCCTGATAATTATGGCTCATCGTGGAATCGAGTGGGTAAAATTAGAACTGGTCTCAAAAGCATCTGCTGCTTCGGTTGACGATATACGGGCTGCGACTTCGTCAAACTTCGCGAAAAAATCCTCAGTGTATCTCAGTGGATACACCTCCAGTTGTTGCGCTCGTTTTCCTCTTCTCGCCTCGCATCTCGCCAACCTCGCTACGAAGCTACTTTTGAGACCAGTTCTAGTAAAACGCCCCAGTCTTGAATCCCTTAGGGAGAGGTATCATCGTGCAGGCAAGGTGGCGAAAGGCGAGCTGCTCAAAGAGGTTCAGGAGATATTGGGATGCCACCGCAAGCACGCTATCCGTGCGATGAGGCGCCGGCAGCCTGGCAGAAAAGCCGCGGGAGGGAAGCGAGGTAGAAAGTCTCGGTACGAGGAGCCAGCCTTCCTTAAGGCTCTAGCACGAGTGAGGCGCGTCATGGAGTTTCGCAACGCGGACGTCATTAAAGAGAACCTTCCCGATTTTGAAGTAGTGAAGCGCTTGTACGGCATAGAGGTTCTAGAGGTGCTCAATCTACCGGTGTGGCACCAGTACATTCCTCAACGGCGTCGAAGTGCACGAGCCATTGGGTTTGACAAAACCCGTTCAGCCACCGCACGCCCCAGCTCTCCGTAGCGTCTGTATATCTCTATCTGCCGATCGTCTCCGATGATCGTCTCCGGGCCCGCTCCGGCATTGAGATCGGCAACACCTTTCTCAAGCGCTTTTCCCTCGAATGACCCGTCGAAGAGAACGGTGATGTCCTGCTTTGCATCCATAGCGATCCGTCGGATCTCTATCTCGGTATCGCTACGGAATCCATACAACGAGCGCTTTAGCCAGAACAGGGACTCCTTCAGGAGTAGCGCATCCGCAGCTTGTAGAAATTTCAGACTGCTGAAGACATCGAGGTTCCTGACACCCGCGGCTAACGTCTTGGACTCCCACGGCAGCAGCATCTCCGTTTCGTAATCGTGCATCGTGCCGTATAGGTCTATGTTTCGGATGCTCTGCGGGCCCCCGAACATGACTCCCCGGACTTTCCGTTTGATGCCCCCCAACGTGCCGTCGGCACCGTGAACTGCGGCGAGAGCTCCCAGCGCCCGGCGCTCGAAGTCTGCGTAGATCTTGGTCGCGGCGTCGTGATTATGTTCGCCGAGAAGGGAAAGAAAGCGCCCAATCTCGGGGAGCCCCAGCGTTCGGCCCGGAAGAAGCTGAATCCCTCCCGTGGTAAATTCTTCTCCATGGGTACGGTAAAGGAGACCGAGGGCGCCGAAGAGCTCATCTTCGAGCCCGGTGATACTGCCGAAATCGGACCTGTGAGCATACATGAGCCGGCTTACAAGTTGCGCGAGTCGGACGTCAGAATGGCTGAAGGTTACGGTTTCAAACAGTTCGGCAGATGATGTGTACTGAGGAAGAAAATCAGAAAGGAACTGGCGAGCATCCCACCAGACGGTTTTACCTTCTTTGTCCCATACCGGTATCGAAAGGATACGCTCACAAGCGATCGGAACGACGACCGCATCGCCGATGCAGGGATCCACCTCGTTGCAGAACAGAGCGAGGCGTGCCGCAGTTCCGAATTCGTCAATACTGCAGCCTTTCTCCTGACCGCCCCAGAGTTCGTGTGCGGGGAACTGATGCTGGAGCTTGGTGAGACCGTCTTTCACGAATACGTCTGGTCTACGGAAATAGATGGGACTTCTGAAATTAGCTGCCTCCTTGACGGAGACCCCTTCGGTTGTTGCTACGCCAGCGCCTTTGAATGAGTAGCTGCCGAGAATAGTCGCATTGCCGGCCTCGTCATAGGAGATGAGGCGCAACGACGGGTGCCGGTTTTGATTCTGGAGATGAATGAACTGAGCGCGTAGCTGCTCGCCATCACTAGGAGGAAGCTTCCACCACTTATCGTCCGCACCGTAGCCGAGCCCTCGACTTATAGGAACGAATCCTTCGGGTAGCACACGCCGGAATATGCCGTAGCCGGGGCAGCGCTCTTTCATCTCTTTGAGCGCCTCGATAGCAGACGGAACCGCACATGGCAGGTACTCCTCGGGGTAGGTAAGCGATGGACAGATCTCGGCGCCCTTGGTGAGTGCGCTGTGAACTGATTGGAGAGCCCCGTCTACCCTTGGAAGGACGGGGTGGGCCAGGGGGCACGCGTGATCTTGAACCGCTTGAAAGGTGGTAGTCTCGAAGCACTCACGGAATAGCTCGAACCACACCTTGAGGCGGGGTGAAAAAGGCAGTGGTTTAAATAGGGGATCTTGGTCGTGTTTCCCTCGAATAAAGGGCACCTCTAAAGTGAGCGCTCGCCTGAATTTCTCGCGTGGGAGCTCCGAGAGCTTCAGATCGAACGAGGATCGAACAAATCCGTATGATTGGGGGATTTTGAGGAACAGCAGTTCGGATTCCTCCTTGCCCACCGCAGGTATGATCATCTTGACTTCATCGACCTCCTGGGTTTCCGGAGAAGGAACTATTCCCCAGCTGCCTCCGGCATCCTCGACTTCATAATAAATCTTCCTAATCTGGGCTGGGGAAGGGAGTATAATCTGCACATTTTGGCGCCGCTCCCCCACGGCGATCTTCTCCTTGTTTAGCTCGTGTTGGGGGACACGGAGGTGTGCCGCATAGTCGATAAGAGCGCGCATCATGACATGAGGCCAATCGGCGTATCGTTCTCTCAGAAAGGGGCAGGTCAGCGCGTCGTAATGAGCGCTACGGAACTCGAGTACCTCCAACTTGAAGCCTTCGAGCGCTTTGACGCGGATGGTCGCAAATGCTCG
Organism: Bdellovibrionota bacterium; assembly: GCA_044337105.1. GTDB lineage: Bacteria > Bdellovibrionota_C > UBA2361 > UBA2361 > OMII01 > OMII01. The sequence goes on from JBIIOE010000018.1 coordinate 40,116, forward strand.
TGGCGCGTCATATGGTGCGTCACGCGAGTTTCGAATCACCTCCTGCCAGTCACGCTCAGGGAGCTGCAGGATGAGTGAGCTTGATGAGGGGTCCTTCTCGGCGGAAGCGGGTAGTAAGCTCGAGTCAAGCTCACGAATCACACCCGGAAATGGGCGAATGGACACGAACCGGCTGTCGAGTTTGTCGGGGATGATCTCACGGCGATATCGCGATAGCTGGTACTGCGATCGCGCTAGCGCGCGAATGCCTCGGTATACGGCTAGCGTCGAGTTCGAGGCTAAAAAGGCCTCGGTTAGAGGCACTCCAGTGTACTCTGCTATAATCAGCGGTTTCAAAGATTCAGGACACATGCCGCGCCGAACGAGATCCGAGCGGATGAGGGCAGCCTCACTCGGGGTGAGCTGAAGCTTTTGGAAGACTGTCGTCGGATCGCCAAAGATGAGCTCTACAAGCTCGCGTGTGCTGCTCACCACAGGGACCGAATCCGCAGCTTGCGGCTTGGGTAAACTGCTAATCTGACTGGGCATGGGGACAAATATACCCCGCCTCAGAGGCCTAAGATAGAGCGTCGGTTTGATTATGTGGTGTGCCTTGGGTAAGCTACCTCTCGTTAAGCAAGGGGGTTGCGGAAGGAAGGTTATTACTATGGCTAACCAATTTGTCCAAATTGAGGTGGCTGTCGCGTCAATTAGTAAGCGCGAAAAATTTCTCGTTTTCGGCCGCACACATGGAGCGGTTGAAATAGAAATAGACTCCCACGCAGACCTCGGAAGAGTCTGTGTGGGAACGAGAGTCAATGTCATGGTTGGTTTATCGGATGTAAAAGCACTGGAAAGCGGGAACCCGTCGCAGCGCAATTTCTTGGGGTTGTAGTGGCAGCCAGCGCGGCCGTCCCCCCTAGAACCTCGGACTCACGTTTGAGTTAGGCAGGTTCAATAACTAAACGCACCACCCATCATCAAAGGGTATGGGGTAGTTTGAGTCATCAGTGACATTTCGACGGTAGGAACCAAGGCAGACTTATCCATAGGGGGAGCTGAGCGGAGCCCGT
>JBIIOE010000118.1:0-11308 GCA_044337105.1 Bdellovibrionota bacterium
TTGCTGCTCGGCTGCGTCTAACCAGGCGACAACAACTTAGCACAATACTTCGCATCCCGTGAGGACGTTTACCAGATAGCATTGCAAGGCAATATAGGCTATGGTATACATGTTATATGGTTCAGGCAATGTATGTCATATAATGTTTCTGCTCTATCTACCAGTTTGTTGAACCCTCTGACGTTGTCCTTCTGTCTGGGCGCAGTGGCGCGGATTGCCCGTAGCGAGCTCTCGGTGCCAAAGGACGTGTATACGGGGATCTCACTATTCCTGCTCTTTGCAATCGGTCTCAAAGGGGGACACGAGCTATCTCAGGTGGCTTTTCTTACGATTCTCGGGCCGGCGGCGGTCACGATTCTGCTCGGATTTTTGACGCCGGTCTACTCGTATCTTTTACTTCGAAAGATCGGAAGATTGTCGGTTGCTGACAGCGCAGGAATAGCTGCTCACTATGGGTCGGTATCTGCGGTCACCTTCATAGCCGCGCAGGCGTTCGTGGCAGAGATGTTGCTAGCGCGGCCCGAATTGCCCCGTCTCGAAGGGTATCTTCCGACGTTAGTGGCGCTCATGGAGAGCCCCGGCATTCACGTAGCGCTCGCCCTTGGCGTGTTTCTTGGAGGTAGTTCCGGCGGTCGTTCAACAGCTAGTCTGGTTCATGAGATAGTGACGGGACGAACCATGGTCTTGTTGGTTGGGGGGCTTCTCATCGGGTGGGTCATGGGAGCCAAGAACTGGGAGACCATAGCGCCGCTCTTTGATCCGAACGGGGGCATGTTCAAGGGGCTGCTGTGTATCTTTCTCTTGGAGATGGGAATAGCGGCTGCTTCACGGCTGGGAGAGATACGCGGAGTCGGTTTGTTCATGGTTGGCTTCGGTATCACAATACCGATAATACACGCGCTGCTGGCAGTCCCTCTCGGCCACCTCTCTGGTCTCAGTGTGGGTGGTACTGCGATCCTCGCGACGATGGCTGCGAGCGCTTCCTACATCGCGGCCCCTCCAGCGGTGAGAGCAACTCTGCCGGATGCTAATCCGGCCTACTATCTCACATTGGCGCTGGCGATCACTTTTCCCTTCAACATCATCGTGGGAATTCCCCTCTATTTTCGATTGAGTGAGTACTACTTCAACGTGTTCAATCGAGGGATGTGAGCAAAGATATGGATGCTCGCATTGAAACTATAGTCGCCAAAGCTTCTCTCGATTCGGTGCTGGTCGCTCGACTTCGCGAGTGGGGTGTCGCCGAGTCCTCAATGACCCGATCATGCGACGCGAGTCCTCGGTCGCATGCAGAAGCAGACAATGTTACAAGGTATAGTCGCATAGAGACGATCGTCTCGTACGAGACGGCTCAAAAGATAGCCAGAGAACTCGCCGCCGAGTTCTGCGGTGAATCATCGGCCGCATGCTTCGTCTCAGATGTATCCGATCATCTGACGGCTAGAGATATGAACGTGTCGAGTCGATACGGGCGTTCTTCTCGCGCACTGCGCTGGGGAGACTACTTGGTAACGATATGAGCTCAATGGGGTATAGAGAGAGGTGTATATGAATATCAACGTAGCGTTAGCTGCAGGAGATGGGATCGGACCGGAGATTACAGAAGCCGTTTTGTCGGTCTTTGAAGCCGCTCGTGTTCAGATTTCATTTCATCCTGTCGAGATGGGCTATGCTGTCTTTCAGCGCGGTCTCTCCAGTGGCATGACCCCCGAAGCTAAGTCCACCATCGAGAGGTTCGGAGTGTTGTTCAAGGGCCCGATGGAGACGCCCAAGGGCAAGGGGGTAAAAAGTATCAATGTGACGGCACGCAAGGTGTGGAACACCTATGCGAACAAGCGGGTGTTCGCAAGTCTCAACGGGGTCGACACGCCCTTTTCTCGGGCGGGGATACCGGTTCATCTGACTATCGTGCGGGAGAATATAGAGGATACCTACGGAGGAATCGAGCATTTCTTGACCCACGATGTCGCACTGTGTCGTCGGTTTATCACCAGGCCGGGCTCTGAGCAGGTTCATCGGTATACGTTTGAAATGGTTCGAAAGCAGGGGTTCGCTAAGGTGACGTGTGGGCACAAAGCAAACATCATGAAGCTCACTGATGGCCTCTTTCTCGAAGTATTCTACGAGGTGGCGAAGGAATACCCAGAGATCGTTGCTAACGATATCATCGTCGATGATCTGGCGATGAAGCTCGTTCGGCGCCCCGATCAGTTCGAGGTCATCGTGCTTCCCAATCTTCAAGGAGATATTATTAGTGATCTGTGCGCGGGGCTCGTGGGTGGACTCGGGTTTGCGCCCTCTGCGAATATCGGAGACTCCGTGGCGATATTCGAAGCTGTTCACGGGACAGCTCCCGACATCGCAGGTAAGGGGATCGCCAATCCCACTTCCCTTCTCATGAGTGGTCTGATGATGCTGCGACATCTCGGATTGCACGGCAAGGCGGCTCTGGTTGAGAATGCACTGTTGGCTACCTTGGAGTCGGGTGTTCGCACGGCAGACTTCGGCTCGCCGGACGTCAAGCCGAGTTCGACGAATGAGTTTGCAAACGCGATCATCGCTAACTTGGGCTCCGCTCCACTGGCTCGAAGTGTCCGTGGTGTTGATATGCCGTATGCGCCGCCGGTGTCGCACGGGTCAGTCAACCGGATGCTCGAATCAGCCCGGCCGGCATGTGAGAAAATTGTAGGCATTGACCTGTTTGTCGAGAGTAATCAGCAGCCCAATGTGCTTGCCGATGCAATTAAGGCGGTATTGCCAGCCTCGTGTACACTTACGCTCATCAGTAATCGCGGCACACAGGTGTGGCCGTCAGGCTCGGTGCTTACCGACTGCGTGAATCAGTACAGGGTACGGGTCGAGGTGCGTCCTGAGGGCTTGGTTACTAGAGCCGAGATGCTGGATGTAGCTCGGCGCGTGTGCGAGCAGATGCCGGTGTGTTCAACCGAGATGCTGACGAGCTATAACGAGACTCCTGCATTCTCTCTCGCACAGGGACAATAGAGTCGGTGCAAGGAATGCGGAGAGCAACTTTACCTTCGCTTTCTCGCGACGGGTATGTTTTGCCTTGTTTCCTTAGGGATTACACGCCGGGCACTCTGAGGGGTCGGCGTGTGCCTTCCCATCGCGACGCGGCTTGTCGAGGTGTTTCTTGCAGATTACGCACGCGTGTCTCTCGGCCCGAGCGCGCAAGGTAGGTGAACCGCACCACTCGCACGGAAGGCCAGGTATGCTCTCTACAAGTCCGAATCCGCCGCTTCCGCAGTGTGGGCACGGTGTCGCGAGCCTGTACGCAAGAAGCTCGCAACATGCACCAATAGCCCGCATGCGAGTCGGATTCATGTGCGCCCGCATGTCAGTCGTCGCAAGGACACGACCTACTGGTGAGGCGTCGCGGCTTGATGCGAAAGCACGTACGGCTTCTTCTGGAGTCGTGATGCCTTTGTGCACCTCAGGAGGGTGCGGACATCCATCGGGATACAAGATAAGGCCGTGTGCTCCAAGTGGGATTCTTGGGAGGAAGCGGGCTAAGTCCTCGTCGGTGCTGAGTACAGCAGTTGCGTAATTCGTATCGAAGGTGATGAGCTGCTCGATGACCTCAATATTGCGTGCTGCATCGTGGAGCATCAGCAGCTCGATTCCGCGAGTAATGAGGCCAAGGCCATCCGTACTACCAAAGCTTCCTTCGCTGACCAGAACAAATCGAGACGAGGTGATTTCCCGCGCAAGTTCGACCTTTCCTCGAAGCGCGTCGAGCATCGAGCCGGGGCGTTCAATCTCTCCGGAGAACGTACCCATACGATCCGAATCTATACGGAGCTCTTCGATCTTCGAGTTGAGGATCGTTCCGAAAGGTCCGTTTGCAGCGACGCACTTTCCGTGATTAGTAGCGAATACGATGGTCGCGTCACGAAAGGAGAGCTCGTTCATACATCTACGCGAGCGCGCTGAGAAATGCGTCCACTGCCTCGGGAGGGGTGGCCCATGAGGTGACTAGACGTATTGCCGAGTAGTCATTCGGTAGTCGCTCCCAGATGTAAAATCCGAAGCGCTCTTGCAATCGGGTAATCGTATCATCGGGAAGGACGGGGAAGATTTGATTCGTGGCTACCGGACAGAGCAGTCGGTATCCAGCTGCTTCGATGCCCAGAGCGAGCTTGTGTGCCTGCTCTACCGCGTGACGTGAGAGCTTTATCATCAGATCGTCGCGGAGGAGTTCGCGAAACTGCAATCCGAGAAAGCGACCCTTCGCTAGAAGTGCACCCCTCTGTTTGAGGTGGAATCGAAAGTCTTCTGCCAAGCCCTCTGAACACACGACGATAGCCTCTCCGAACAGAGCGCCGCACTTGGTTCCTCCGATGTAAAACGCATCCGTCAGGTGGGCCATATCTCGTAGCGTCAGATCCGTAGCAGTACTCGCCAGAGCCGCAGGTAATCGTGCGCCGTCTACATACAGAAGCAAACCCGATGACCGACAAACCTCCGAAAGCCGAGCAAGCTCGTCACGGGTGTACACCGTACCGAGTTCAGTGGCCTGAGAGATGAATACTATCCTCGGTCGCACCATGTGTTCGCTCGAATGTGACTTGACGACCTTGAGGATCTCGTTTGGTTCGATCTTTCCGTTGATGTGTGGAACGTGGTGTACCTTGTGTCCAGTGGATTCAATCGCTCCTATCTCATGGACGCAGATATGGCCTGTAGCCGCGGCAATTACCGATTCGGACGGCTTGAGGAGGGCCGCGCACACCACCAGGTTGGCCTGGGTTCCACCAGACACCAGGTGCACGGCGGCTCCAGGCTTATCGCATCGCTCACGAATGAGGGAGGTGGCTTCTTCGGTAAAGGCATCAGCCCCATATCCTAGCTGTTGGATCGAGTTGTTCTCTGAAAGAACGGCGAGGATTGAGGGGTGTGCGCCTTCGGAGTAGTCATTGAAAAAGAGGTGCTTGTAAGACATATCACCTGATAATAAGGAGGCGTACCGACGGCGTCAAATGGGAGGAGCTCCGGCGTGAAATCGGTTCGGCGTTATGCCGACCGGAACGAGCACGGCGTGAGGGGCGATTTATACTCAAAACAGGCGCTTACGTTGTTATCGACTCGACTCCACTCAGAGTCTGGAAGGAAATGCGGAAGGATAGGGGGAATGGTAGCCGTGGTGTCGGTGTTTGCACCTACAAAGTCACATGCGGTCGCGCAGTACGCATAACGGGGTATGAGCGCGACTCGAACATACCAGATTCTCCTCGCAGCGCTGATGTTGACAGCGCTGTGTTGTGCAACCGCCACGGCGGAGCAACTCCGGTACATGGATGAGGCGGGCAATATTCGGTTCGTGCATCGGATGAACCAGGTTCCTCGCCAGTACAGGGAGCAGATAGTCCCGCCGACACCTACGCCGGTACTTGATCACCGGCAAAAGATGGAACTCAAGCGGCGCCAGCAAGAAGAGGAGCTGCGCAGGAGAAGACAGGAGCAAGCACGGCAGATGGATGAGCAGCGACGACGCCAACTGGCCGAGCGCCAGCGATTGCAGTACGAACGGGAAAGGTATGAGCGATCGGGGTACAATCAGATCCATCGCGGAGGGCGATAATCGATTGCGCGGTGGGTAAGAGCCTCTCCCAAGCGCCTTACAGTCATGCACCAGAGGGCGGTCTAAAGGCCGAGCCTATTGACCGTTCTGAGGTCGCTCTTGAGCGAGCGCACGTTGTCTTTGCGCGAGAACCTGACTCAGCTCTTCGAGTCCGAACGGCTTGGCGAGAAATATAGGCGCGCCGTTCAGTCGAGCCGCTACCTGGCGTATACGCGGATCTCCGCTGGTGAGGATTAGCTGCGTGCCAGGCGAGAGCTCGCGTAGTCGCTCGATGAGATCCAGCCCGCGGACTTTCGGCATCGAGTCGTCTACGATGATTGCGTCAAACGTATTGGTGCTCTCTTGAAGCATGGCGATGAGCGCCGGACCATCTGAAACTCCATAGGCTTTGTGGCCGATCCGTCCCAGGTTCGCGAGAATAATGTTGCGAACCCCCTCCTCGTCGTCGGCGACGAGCACGGAGAGAGGGCGCGCCGGGCTCGTGACTTGGGGGCCACTAACGGTAGAGTGCTTGATGTCGACAGCTACGAGTGGAAACACCATAGAGAGCTCGGTGCCAACTCCTATTGTGCTGCGTAGTACAACACTGCCCCCTTGAGACTCGATTGACGATTTGACGTTGCTTAGTCCGAGACCTGTGCCGCCACGGGACGTCTTGGTTGTGAAGTAGGGCTCGAAGATGCGCTCGATGAACTCCGGGGCTATGCCGGATCCGTTGTCTCGTACTCGGATCGCAATACGACGCACAGCATCTCCGTCGTTCATGGGAAGTGGTGATGCTCTCAGGATTATTACACCGCTCCCGTTGAGGGCATCTCGTGCGTTCAGTATGATGTTTAAGAGCGCTTGTTGCATTTCGCTGGGCGAGCACTCGATGGCGTGTTGGTGGTCGCACGCTTCTACGTGAAGAGTGATCGAGCGGGGGAGTAGATGGTTCGCGAGGCTGGCTATTTCCTGGAGGATTGACGCCACAGCTTTTACGGCGCGTTGCTTCGGTACGCATCGCCCCACGTCGAGAAGTTGCCGCGCCATATCGGCACAGGCTGAGATCGCCAAGCGTGCTTCGAGTAATGGCTGGTGTGCAGGATGATCGGGGGTGGTCGCCTGTATGCCTACCTCTACCTGTCCATGTATGACGGTGAGATAATTGTTAAGATCGTGGGCTATGCCGGCAGCGGTCTGTCCGACTAGCGTTGCCTTGTTCCGTTGGGCTACCTCTTCCTCGAGCTCCTTGTGTCTCTGAATGTCCATGCAGAGCAGGTCGATATACTCGATATCGCCGTTCAAGGAGCGGTTGCACGAATGCCGGCTGAAAAACCAATGGTATGAACCATCGGCCAGTCGGAGACGAAACTCGCACTCGATCGGCTCGCAGGAGCTCGAGCTATTCAAGCGCTCCAAATCCGGAACTTTTGCTATGTCCTCCGGGTGGACAAGCTCGAGTATTAGTCTAGGGTGAGCGTTGAAGTCGCGGATTGAGTATCCGAGGATCTCGTGAACCGAGGGGCTCATATACTCGTACCATCCGTCCGGTCTGAATCGCACTAGCATCAATCCCGGGCGTTCGACGAGTGATCTGTAATGAAGTTCCGCACGCGCAAGGGCTTGCACTGCACGCGCATGCACAGTGACGTCTCTAAAAACTACCCACAAGCGAGAGAAGTTGTCGTTCACGATACGCGCATAGACCACCGACTGCATCACAAGCGGGGAGCTGTCCGGAGCTACCACGTCGACCTCGAAGCTTTGTCCTGATAGAGAGCATGCATGCCATCGCCGGAAGAGGCGTTCGTACCCTAAACTCTGGGGAAGGACTGCGCTCAAAGGCAGACCGATCATCTCATCTGCAGTTGCTTTGTCTGAAAATAGCGCGAACTTGAGGTTCGCCTCGACGCAACGCGAGGGCACGTTATAGATTGACTCGACGAGTTCAGAGGCAGAGGTAGAAGCAGAGATGTCGATGTCGAACTCGAAACACGCAATACATGCTGTGCTTATTTGGATCAGGCTCCGTGCGTCGTCTGATGGTAGCGCGGCGCGATCCTCTGGGCTCTGCGTACGAGAGTCCTCTCTACCACTCCGCTTGAAGCTCAGCGGCGGCCGTGAGCAACTAGCCGTATCGGGAGCATGACCACAGTCGGCCATCCCCCCCTGTTTGACTCGGTGATCCCCTGCGGCCATTGGCGCTTAGACCTCCATACGGTGTGTTCTGAAAGAGCTCGAAGTTCTTTCAGTAGCATAGGGGAGCGGGCAAGTGTTAGAAAAAACTGCGGGGTTGGATATTGTCGACAACTCGAAAGGTGGTGTCAGGCGTGCTCCATGCGCAAGCGCTTTCCACTAACTTACTGGAAGGTGGAAGAAAAATCAGCCCAGGCGCTCCAAATCGACCTTTTGTGCCCGGAGTGTGAACGCATTCTATTTTGGCCTGGGGCTGCTGCCGGCACGGAGGATAGCCAAAGTAATTCTGGGTCCTCCGAGCTCTGACAGCAGAAGGGCGTTTCTTCGCAGCCTATTAAGGGCTTATTCGAGCGCCTTGACGCCCGGCAATGGCTTGCCTTCGAGCAGTGCGAGGAACGCCCCGCCTGCGGTCGAAATGAAGCTGAACTTGTGCGCAAGCTGCATATGGTGGATAGCTGCGTCAGTATCCCCGCCGCCGACGACGGTGAGTCCGTGCGAGTTTGCCACAGATTCACACATCTCGTGGGTACCTTTTGCGAATTCTTCGTTTTCGTATGCGCCCATCGGGCCGTTCCATACGATCGTCTCAGCAGAATGCAGCGCTTCGCGATATAGAACGCTTGTCGCTGGGCCGATGTCGAGAGCCATGGTGTCTGCCGGTATCTCCTGAACGGGTACAGCGCGACCGAGGCCTTTACTCGTTAACGACGGAGCTACTACCACGTCTACCGGAAGGTATACTTTGCAATCTCTTCTAGCCAGGGAGCCAAGCAGCTCGAGTGCCTTCGGCGCCAGATCGGGCTCGAACAGGGAGCGACCAACCTGTAAGCCCTGAGCCGCTAAGAAGGTGTTGGCCATGGCTCCGCCGATAACTAGTTTGTCGGCTCGTGATGCGAGGTTCACCAGCGCGTGCAGCTTGCTTGAGACCTTTGCTCCTCCGATCACGACACACAGGGGCTTCTTCGGATGCTCGAGCGCCTGGTGGTAGTAATCCAATTCCTTCTGCATGAGGAGCCCAGCGGACTTCTCCTTAAAGAGCTGAGGTACCCCAACCATCGATGCGTGCGTGCGGTGGGCTGTTGCGAAGGCGTCGCTTACGAATACTTCTCCCAGCGCCGCTAGTTGCCTTGCGAATTCGGGGTCATTCTTCTTCTCTCCAGGCTGAAAACGGAGATTCTCGAGGAGCAGGACCTGACCCTCGCGCAACTCCGACGCCATCTTCGCAACTTCAGGCCCGATACAATCAGGAGCTAGCGCGACGTCCGTGCCGAGCAGATCAGCTAGGCGTCGAGCAACTGGCTTCAGAGAAAATGCAGAGTCGCGACCAGACGGCTCTCCAAGGTGGGACATGAGGATAGCCTTACCGCCCTTGGAGAGGATGAGTTGAAGGGTCGGTAAAAACTGCTTGATACGATTGTCGTCTGTTATCTCGATCTGTTCGTTCAACGGCACGTTGAGATCGGCGCGAATCAGCACCCGTTTTCCGTTGACCTGTAAGTCTCCTAACTGCCTCATACCTTAGATTCCTGTTGGTTCACTTATCCAGACGGTTTCTACACGAAAACGCTCGGCAAGTACACGCTCTAAGGCGCGTACTCCGAACGTTTCGCTCGCATAATGACCGACGCACACCACAGAGCACTGGTACTCGCGCGCAGTATGATACGCCTCTTGCTTTGGCTCTCCAGTGATCAGCAGATCCAGGTCGCGCAGAGCGCTTTCGCGGATGAAACCTGTGGCCGAGCCCGTGGCGATTCCGATGCGTTTGATAATACGCTTGCCGAACGGTAGGACAACCGGTGGGCACAGCGCGCCTTCAAAACAGCTCACGCGGGATATGACATCGTCGAGTGTCACGGGTGATGGGAATTCGGCTTGCACGCCGATCGTGGCCCCCTTGTATTCGAAGCACGGCGCAGCTTTATAAGCTCCGATCTCCGAGGCGAGTAGTGCGGCGTTACCGTAGCGAAGGTGACCGTCGAGAGGGAGGTGGGCAGCGTACAGCGAAAGGCCGCGCGAGAGGAGTAAGTGCAGCTTTTTAGCGAGGGGGCCTACGAAGGGCTCTGATTGTCCCCACAGAATACCGTGATGCACCACCAAAAGTTGGCACCCGCCCTCAACCGCTCGTTGGGCAACGGACAAGCCTGCGTCTACGGCGCAAGCGATCTTCTGCACGCCCGTCGACATGCTTTCCACCTGAAGGCCGTTATGCCCCTGGTCGTTGTAGCGTGATATCTCGAGCTCTTGGTCGAGAAAGGTCGTGATTTCATGTAAAGGGACTGAAGTAACCGATGACATCGTTCTCCTGGCGTGTCTAACCCACGTTCGAGTCTTTAGATACTATTGATCGATACAGGTGTGCCAGAGTGCATGCGCAATCAATGCGTTACGGGCTCTTGGCAGTGGAGGGGGACCACCTGCAACGTTTTACGCTCCGTTGCCTGTTGTTGGAAAGATTGCTAGGTTTCCCCCTCGGAAAGTATTTCACAAGGCTCGTTGAGGATTCATGGGTTGGTTTACGCGAAGTAAGGCGCCGAAGCAGACTGGTGAGGCAGCGGAGCCGCTGCAGCTCCCGGATGATATTTGGACAAAGTGTCCTAAGTGCGAAGCTATTCTCTACACCAAGGATCTGCGCCGGGCATTCGGGGTGTGTCCTAAGTGTACGCACCACTTCCGGTTGACGGCGCGCCAGCGCATTCCGATACTTGTGGATCGGCACTCGTTCTTGGAGTTGGACGTTAATCTGCGCTCTACCGATCCCCTGAATTTCAAGGACAAGAAGCGCTACAAGGATCGCATTAAGGATACCGAGAAGAAAACCGGGTCGATCGAAGCCGTGGTAACTGGACGTGCTCGCATACTGAATATCCCGGTTATGCTCGGGGTGTTCGACTCCGCCTACATGGGTGGGAGTATGGGCTCGGTAGTTGGCGAGAAATTGGCCCGCTTGGTCGAGTTGGGGATCTCGGAGCGTCGGCCTGTGATAATCGTCTCCGCCTCGGGAGGCGCGCGCATGCAGGAGGGGGTGTTCTCGCTCATGCAGATGGCAAAGGTCAGCGCAGCTCTAGCGCGCTTGGGCCAAGCTCATATCCCGTACATCTCGGTATTGACTGACCCAACCACAGGTGGCGTTGCTGCCTCACTGGCCATGTTGGGCGACCTTATCATCGCGGAGCCCGACGCATTGATCGGTTTCGCGGGACCACGGGTCATCGAGGGAACGATCAAGCAGAAATTGCCCGAGGGTTTTCAGCGCTCAGAGTTTCTCTTGGAGCACGGAATGTTAGACCGCATCGTGACTCGTACCGCCATGAGGGACGAGATCGGGCTGATGTTGCGTAATTTCGGCTTCGGCATCTGATGATTCGGAGGTCGCCCTTCTTCGCAAAGGGTTCGGCCGGAACATCTTTCTTCAAGATAGTTAAATTACCCTTTCGACAACTCTCGAGGCTCGCTAGGCTATGGGCGCAAAGGAGGAGACTCCTTCCGTCAGGCCGGCAAAGAGCCTGTGTTGTAGGGGATGCGTTGCGG
>JBIIOE010000200.1:0-3487 GCA_044337105.1 Bdellovibrionota bacterium
GTAGAGAGCAGCACCGAGCTCGACACTCAGAATACGGCAGCGGATGTTGTAAAAGTCGCAGAGAGCGTTCCAGTTGAGATGCCAGAGGCGCAACCAGTCGAATCGAACGAGACAAGCGTCGAAGAGTTTGCGGCAGCTCCTGCTGCCCCTGCCGCCAGTGCTCCTGTCGTTGTACAGAATGCCCAGGTTAGTGAGGTGCTCTTCAATCCAGACACGAATCAGGTTGAGATCGAGGTCAAGGGTGCGCCCGAGTACAGCATCACCCGTACGGCTCCGTCCGAGTACGTCCTTACTTTAAAAGATACGCGCTTGCTGGAAGGTTCTGCAGAGGCTGAAGTGGTTCAGTCGCCAGGATCCGGCATCCGTTCGATCCGAACTACGACGCAGGAGGCCGACACGCTGGTACGTGTCTTCGCGCAACCTACCAGCTATCTGACAGCGCATCGTGTAGGCAACAAGGTAGTCATTCAAGAAACAAACGACCTGAAGCGGGTATCGGACGATATGCGTGCGCAGATCGATCCTGAAAAGGCCGCAGAAACGGCAGTAGCCGCCCCAGCCGCCCCAGCCGCTCCAGCCGCGGAGGCCAAAGAGGAGAAGGCGAATGCCGAAGTTGCAAAGAAGGCGGCAGCCAAGAGAGCCGGTCAAGCAGACGATGAATTGTCGGAGAGTGACGTCAGCGCACTTCTCGATGATTCGGCACGATACTCGGGACGCCTTATCTCTCTCGATTTGCAGGACACCGATATCGACAATGCACTTCGCATTATCGCAGAGGTGTCGAACCTCAACATCGTCGCCAGCGATGAGGTTACAGGCAAGGTGACTCTGAGTTTGACTGACGTTCCGTGGGACCAAGCCTTGGATGTCATATTGAAGAGCAACGGGCTCGACAAGGTCCTTGAGGGGAATGTGATGCGTATCGCCCCTGTGGACAAGCTGCGAGCAGAGCGCGAGTCCTTCAAGCAGGCGCGTCAAGCAGAGGAGGAGTTAGAGCCGCTCGTCGTGAAGTACCTGCGAGTGAGTTACGCCAAAGCTGCGGAGCTCAAATCCTTGGTAGAGACAGTTCTGTCCGAGCGTGGATCGGTAGCGTATGACGAGCGGTCCAATCAGCTCATCGTGAAGGACGTACGAAAGGGGCTCAAGAACGTCATCGAGTTGGTCAAAAAAGTCGATCTTCGTACGCCGCAGGTGTTACTCGAAACTCAGATCGTCGAGGCCAAGCGTAATCTGACACGAGAGTTGGGCAGCGAACTCGGATTCCAGTACATCCAGTCCCCATCGACGGGCAACGGCACCGGACTCAACTTTCCGTCCGCCGTCGCCATCGGAGGAAGCGCTGGTCCAGGACCAATCACTGCATCCTCGTTCCCGGCTGTTGCTGGTGCTTCGGCAGTCAGCATGTTGTTCGACAGTGCGGACGGCACCAAGAGCTTGGAGTTGAGGTTGTCGCAGCTTGAGCAGGAGGGACGAGTTCGTATTATCAGCCGTCCAGCGGTGGCTACCACGAACAACAAGCCGGCTGAGATAAAGAGCGTCGAGAAGATCCGAATCAAGCTTCCTTCCGGTGGTTTGTCGGTTGCAACAGGCGCGGGAGCTACCTCTAGCGGAAGCGGTTCGATTGCTGCTCAGACGATCGAGGCGGGTATCACCTTGAACGTCACTCCTCAGGCTTCGCCGGATTACTTCGTACTGCTCGATATCAAGGCAAACTCGAGCAGCTTCAGCTCTGAAAGATCAACTGAAGACATTCCGAATGAGATAGCTCGAAGCGCGAGCTCCACGGTGCTCGTGTCCAGCGGTCAGACGTTTGCGCTCGGCGGAATCTACAAGATTGTCGACAGTGATGACCTTCAAGGAGTGCCCTTCTTCAAGGATATCCCTGTTCTCGGGACGTTCTTTAGAAGAAGTGTGACCAGAGATTCGGACGAAGAGCTTTTGTTCTTCATCACCCCGCGAATCGTCGAAGGAAGTTTCGATGACGCCAGCATGAAGTCAGCATTGTAGACAGATCCTTCTGGAGAACGAACTATGAATACTCGAACGACTACCACTGGAATGATTGCGACACTGGTGACTACGCTCCTCATCTGGGGATGTGGCGGAAACGGTGCTGGCAACAACGACCAAGGAGTATCCGTCACACTCTTGGGATTTTACTCGGCGCTTCCTGATCCCGCGAACAATCAGAATCCTGGCGGGGGTGCTGGGGGAGCCGGTGGATTCGGAAATGGCGCGAACTGCGCTGTTCCTACCCAGCCAGTTAACCGCATCTTGCTGCGCTTGGGCACTTCCGGCGACGAGCCAGGTGGGCCAGGAGATGGTTCGACCGTTGGTAACACCGATGCTTCCTCGGGAGCTACGATCACAGTTGGCGTTCAAAATAACTTGATCGGACAGTTCTTCCGAGCCGACCGCATGCTCCTCTCGTATTTCATTCCAGGTTCTGCGATTCAGCCGCCGTCTACGAATGTGCCGTTGACGCTCTTGGCAGGACCGGCTTCTCTCGGTACTGCGCAGCCTCAACCTGGTATAGGTGTCGGAGGTGGAGCCAACGGAAATCAGAACAATCAAACTAACCAGAACAATCCGCGTCGACCGGCGAACACGAGTCTACCCCCATCGTTTGGTAACGTGTGTAATCAGGGATACGCTCAGACGCTCATCATGCCTGCCGCTGTTCGTGAGTGGATCAATTTCCATCGCGACGAGCTTCCTGAGCCGCCCTATACCATGGAGGCGTACGTCACCGTGGCCGGACTTTCGTCTTCTGGTAACCGAATCGAGACCAACACTCAGGGGATAGCGATCGATGTGCTTCCAGAGACATTTGTAGAGCCGACTGACGGCACTGTCGATGGGACCGACGAGGCTGGGGCGACCAGCTTCGGAGGCAGTGAAGGAGGCGATAGTTCGGGCGACGATGACGTGAATCAACTGGGAGATGTTTTCGGCGGTAACAGCTCGGGAGATAGCCTGTAAAGAGCTCGGTGAGCGCTTGCTACTTCGATCGTGAAGAGGAAACAAACTATGGATATTCGCACAAGCATACGCGTCTCTTCGACGCTGATTATCGCGGCCGTAGCAGGCTGTATGGGTGGTAGTGGTAATACCGATGGAGGATCGGGGAAGAGCCCTGGCTATAGGGACGATGTGTTCGTTTCAGACGACACGACCACAGGATCGCTGAGCATCGAGGTCAAGGAGTCGCCTATCGCTGTCGGTGAAACGTCGGGCTTCCTCGTCTCCGTGAAAAATTCGGAGGGGCGACCCGTTCCGAACATCAATGTTGCGTGCGATTCGGAGCGAGGTCTGGCGATTCTCGAACCGAGCACCGGGTTTGAGCTTACGGATTCGTCCGGCTCGATGAGCGGCCGCATTGGCTGCGCAGCTCCAGGAAGCTTTCAGATGGTGTGCCGGGTGAGTGTCGGCGCGAACCGAAGAAAATTCGTCGGCGTTACATGCGAGGGCGATGTGCCTTCTGGAT
>JBIIOE010000121.1:0-10895 GCA_044337105.1 Bdellovibrionota bacterium
AAACCCGCTCGACCGCACGGGTAAGGGTCTTAACGATATCGATCTCGAGTATGCCAGATGCTCCTGTCGTCATGATCTGCTCCCGAACGATGCGTGACCGTACTCGATCGAAATCCTCGATCGTAGGGATCGTCCGTTGCACTCGGCCTGGCTCTCCGCCTTTCAGGACCTCTACTGCCTTCTCGTGAAAAAGGGCCATCACCGAAGCGACCGCCCGTCCGAGCTCTCGGGCGTTACGGATGTCATTTCCCCAAACGGGCGGGGCATCGATGCGGGTATCAGGTAGGGAAAATGTGAAGATATCTCTCGCCATCCGTTTCAGAGACTCCGAGCAGAGGTGCCCCAAACGGAGAACCTCGGCGTTACGCGTCAAGGAGGGATCGATCTCGTTTCGGTTGGGGTAGTTTTCTGGCGGATTCGTGGACATCACGATCAGATAATCCTCGCCCCTGTGAATAATGCGTCCGTCATTCTCCCATAGCTGAATCGTGTCAGCTAGCTTCGCCCGCTTTCCACGGCACTGCAGAAACGCGTCGATGATAGCTGGCTCCGCGAGTCCCACCTCCTCGGCATGCAGGAGAAAACCCCTTGGAGTCCTCGTATCGAGTTCGAAGCCCCCACTGCTGTTCTTTGTGCCTTGCATGGCCTTGGGAATAGCCCCGAACTGAAATTCCCACGGGGTTTCCTTGCCCAGGCCCAGCCGTTGATTCAACCCTTCTATCAACGAGAGGAACTCGCGTTGATCATCCGCGGCACTAGCGCTGCCCAGTTTTTCTAACAACGCGCGCGCTTCTGGATCTCTTTGCAAGCGGCTCATCTTCTGATCAAGCTCGGCGCCTGCGAGACGCGGAATCCACCGCCCCAAGAGCTGACTCGTATCCGAGTGCCCCTTGCAATAAAAATCTAACGGGGTACAGTTCCTTCCCCAGAGAAGCTGGGTAAAGGTAGCAACCGCGAGGGTCTTTCCGATCGAGGTCTCGCCCTCTATGATAGCCATACATCGTGACTGCTTACAGGTCGCCAGATACTCCATGATGGAGCTCATCTCTTTGATAGCGGTCGTATTCGAAAGGATCTCTAGAGCCTCGTCCCGTCCGACCCTCGATGCCAGGGAGATCACAGCCAAGTCTTCCTCGTGCGGATTGCCGAAATGCAAGACGGATCTAAATTCCCCCTCGGGGCTCCGTAGCTCTTCTACGACACAGTATCGCACGAACTCGCCGTCCTCATCCTTCTCCCGAAGCTGCTCAACTATATTGGCGTGAGAGAGCTGCGATTCCCTGGCGATATCCCGACCCGTCGGCTGATGTGCTACTGTTTGCATGATGATACTCCCAATCTACTTCCGAAATGTGTGTGGCCGCTCAACTATCGCCCGCAGCGTCTCGACGAAATATTCGATGAAGGATCCCTCAGAACCGAAACCAGAGAGATTCAGAAGCCCACGCCCGTTTGGATAGGTCGTATCGACCTGGCTTGTCTCACTGCCGATGCCGAAACCTACGACAATGATCCCGTGCTTACTGCAGAGCTTAATCGCTCGCTCGAGCTTCCTAGCTTCGTTCGAACGCCCATCGGTAACAACGAAGAGCACTCGGTGAGTCGCGCTCACCTGACGCGCCCGTTTTATCATTCGGGCAATTCCCAGATAGTCGCTCGTGCCTCCGGAGCACCTCAGTATCGCCTGCCCAGCAGCTTCCTTCTCCGCGTCACCAAAGGCGGCTGCCCGCTCTTTGAGCATGGCGAATGAGGTGTCGAACGCTGCTATTTCGAACGGGGTGTTCGCTCGCTGAATCGCCTCGGAGCCGAGCGCTATCGCGGCGAGGCAGTGTGCGTTCTTCCTGCTGTTTTTCATCGAATCTGAGCGGTCGGCGAGAAACTGAAAGAAGTAACTTCGCCGCAACGGCGTGCGGCTCTGCTCGAACACGTCGAACCTTCTGATGGTGCGGGCTTCATCGCGCATCGCGTAGTCGGGGGACACTCCGATCCCAGACAGGTGCCCGCCGGTCACTTTGGGGGCGGTGGGCCGCAAGACTGCGCGCACAGCGGTCGTGAGCTGCACGAGCTGTTCTCCGTAATTCTCTACGACTTTCTCCCAAACTCCCATCTTGCTGATACGATAGTTATCAAGATCACGCGATAGCTTCATCCTTCGCTGCGCTGCCTGAGCCTGCTGCTCTATGCGATCCGCCGCCTGCGCACGCTCCGAGTGGGTGGGAACGGGAAATGGATCCAAGTTGGAACGTAAAAATCTATTCAGCTCATCGTCGAACTCCTTCAAATTAAACCTGCCGCGTTCTTCGAATCCTCCGCGTGCGGAGGGAAAGACGCGCGCGTAGATCTCTCTAAGCTTCCCGTCGAGAAGATCCGCTGGAGCACCCGAAGGGCCAGGACTTTGAGCACTGCCCGGCTTTGAAGGTAGTGATGGCGACGATGATGCCCGCGAAGATGACGCTCCTGGCGATGACGAAGGATCGCCTGGTGCACCGGTCTCGGCACCCGATCCTTGCGACGCTCCCCTTTCGCTCCCGCCGGTGACGTCAGATTGCGAACCTTGACCCGATTGCGGCTGGGTGCCCTGTTGTGATGGTTGCGATGACCCTTGCTGAGGAGCTTGCGGTTGACTTTGCTGAGGTTGACCGCCCGGGTCGTCTTTCGCTTGGGGAGGCGGCACTTGCGGAGGATTTCGCAAAGCATCGAGTAGCTGTTTCAAGCGATCGCGCTCGTCGTCTGGCAGGTTATCGAGAAGCTCCTTCAGCTTCGGCCCCATGCTCCCGTCGTCATCGCTAGGGGCATCATGCTGCTCACCGCCAGGACCATTCTTGCCGTCAGCATTATTGTCGCCAGACTCCTCTTGGCCCGGCCGCGGATTCTGCGGATCGCTGCTGAGCTGCTCAAGGAACTTCTTGAAGGCTTGAAATCCAGCCTCGTTAATATCCTCTGCAATGAGCTCCTTGACCACCGGCCACACTCCGGCGAGATAGAGGATATAGCGGCGAAGGCAGAGCACCATTCGAGTGGCTTCTGGAGCTCCCGTCGATGGATCCGTAAGAGCGATCATCGCGTCCACACTCGCGCTGGTATCTTGCAGGGCGCGTTCGACCTGCGGATCCAACGTCGAGCCCCAATCTCCGATACACCACTTCCGGATCACCGCCGATACGTACTGCCCAAATTTCGGATAGCTCCCGAGGAGGAGCTGAGCCATCCGAATCTCCGGGGAGTAGAGCTGCGCGCCGTCCTCTTTGAAATAACCGGCATACACTCGCTCGGCCCGCTCGCGAGAGCCCGGGTACACCTTCGCATACCAGGTGTTAATCGTGGGATCTTCTATCCCACCGAAGACGGCATTGAATCCGATTGCGCGCGACAGCACTTCAATCGGCGCGATCCTTTCCAGCACGGGCTTCAGATCTGGATGAAGGATCGAGTAGGTGTTGTACCGGTGAGCGCCCTCGTGCCCTATTGCAAAGATGCACTCGTCGAGGTCTGCCAGCGCTCTCGCCGGATCGAGGCGAAGAGTCGGTGGAACTGGCAGGAAGGAGTACCCCTCATTCGGCTCTCCCCATAAGACCTTCATGCCGAAGTCGTGTCCGACTATGCTGCCGTGTATTTCGCACTCGTCGAGGAGTAACGCGAGGCAGCCAGCCATGTCGACCATGGGAGGGTTTACGATGAGCTCGTTCTCCCGTAGTGACGCGTCATCACCTTTTGGCTCAAGGGCATGCGGTCGTGACTGGCGCGGTACTGAACCCTGCGGCTCCAAAGACATACTCATGTTTAGAGCCTTGCGAGGTATTTACGATCTTCGTCAGTAAGGATGCCTGTCGATTCGAGCAGCTGTCTTACCTGATCAGAGCGATCCCGAAGAGGCCTCAACAGCTCCATTGCTGAGCGTCGCAACCTCGGAGAAAAACCCGCGAAGGAGTCCACCAGAGTTCTGAGGTGACTTTCATCGGTGTCTGGCGTAAGCGCGTAGATGGCAACCTCGCGTACAGGAGAACCGATGTCTTCACGCATGAAGCTCTGTTGCACGAGCGCCCTCGCAGCCACATCGTCCTCGCGATACAGGAGTGCACTGGCGGCTGCCTTCCGCACCTCCGGCACAGGATCCCGCACGAGAATGACCTCGAGCAGCGTGTTCAGCACCTCTTCAGGGCGCTCGCGAATCTCGCCTAGGAGATCTATTTTCTCATCCGGCTCCGCGCTATCGATCGTCTGAAGCAAGGAGCTGAGCGCATCCGCGGGAGGGGTCTCGGTAAGATGTTCCATCAGGGCGAGGTACCGGTTCAACTCGGATAGCTCTTCCTGCTGCGCGTCCGTAAGAACGGCTTCCGTGATGAGCGACGATTTACCTACCACGAGCTCAGACAGGAGATCCGTGGTGGATTTGAATTCAACCTGACCTGCCGGTGACGATGAGCCAGAGTTAAAAAGGTCCGCTAGAGCTGCGAAGATACCCATAAGAAACCACATCCACATCGGGGCGCCGTGATTGGCGCTGCTCCAAGGGGCACGCCTTGGAGGTACATCCGTTCCACCTGTTAAAAGGTGAAAAGCAAGGGGGTTGCTGTTTCACATGAGAAGCCTAACTCGAACGTGAGTCCGAGGTTCTTGGGGGGGCGGCCACGCTGGCTGCCACTACAACCCCAAGAAATTGCGCCGGCACTGCGTTTCCGCTTTCCAGCTTTTTTCTCTCTGCCAAACCAACCTTGACTTTCAAACTCGTTCCCGCTTGCACTCTTGCGAGATCTGCGTGGGAACCCTTTTCAATTTCAACCGCGCCATTTTGAAGCCCGAAAACGACTAAGTTTCCGCGCTGACTAATCGAGGCGACAGCCACCTCGATTTCGACGAACTGCTTGGGCATAATAACCTCGCTTTCCGCAATCCCCTTGCTTAACGAGCGGTAGCTTACTCAAGGCACACCACATAATCAAACCGACGTTCTATCTTAGACCTCTACGGCGGGATATACTCTTCCCCATGTTTAGTCAGATTAACAACTTACCTAATCCGCAGGGTGCGGATTCGGTCCCCGTGGTGCGCAATACCCGCGAGCTTTCAGAGCTCATCCTGGGCGACGCGACGGCAGTCTTCGAAAAGCTTCAGCTCACCCCGAGCGAGGCTGCTCTCATCCGCTCAGGTCTTGTTCGGCACGGCATGAGCCCTGCATCTTTGAAACCGCTGATCATAGCGGAGTACACTGGAGTGCCCCTAACCGAGGCCTTCTTAGCCTCGAACTCGACGCTGGCCGCACACCGAGACATTCGCGCGCTGGCGCAATTGCAGCACCGGCTATCGAGATATCGCCGTGAGATCGCCCCCGATAAACTCGACAACAGGTTCGTGCCCATTCGCCCATTTCCAGGTGTGATTCGTGAGCTCCACTCAAGCTATCTACCCGGTGACGTCGAGAATGACCACTCTTCACGCTCACTCATCCTGCAGCTCCCTGAACGTGACTGGCAGCAGGTGATTCGAAACTCGCGTGATGCTCCTTATGATGCGCCACGAGCATTTGCGACCATCCGCGTCAAAGAACTCAAAGACTTCAAGTTAGAGGTACTCGAGTTCCGTAGCGCTCATTACAACGCACTGACCTGCCCCACTCTCAGAGAACGATACGCCGATTGGCCTCATGTCATGATGCGCGCTCTTATCGACTATGCGGCACACCTCCGTGTCGCCCAACACGAGCTTAGCAAAGAGGAGATCGCCGTGGGGGAGCGGCGCCCAAGTGTTCAGATCATACTCCCCTCCCCATCTCAGATCCGAAAGATTTATTGTGAAATCAAGGATGCCGGGTCGAGCTGGGGAACAGTTCCTTCTCCGGAGCCTCAGGCGGTCGACGAAGCCAAGTGGATCGTGCCGTCGGTTAGCAAGGCGGAATCCGAACTGCTTTTCCGAAAGATCCCCCTATCATACGGATTTGTTCGATCCTCGTTTGATCTGGAGCTCTCGGAGACCACACACGAGACGTTCAGGCGAGCGCTCAGTCTAGAGGTGCCTTTTATTCGAGGGAAGCAGGACCAAGATCCCCTATTCAAACCCCTGGCTTTTTCACCGCGCCTCAAGGTGTGGTTCGACCTATTCCGTGAATACTTCGAGACTACCACCTTTCAAGCGGTTCAAGATCAAGCGTGCCCTCTGGCGCACCCCGTCCTTCCGAGAGTAGACGGGGCTCTCCAATCAGTTCACAGCGCACTCACCAAGGGCGCCGAGATCTGTCCATCGCTCACCTACCCCGAGGATTACATGCCGTGCGCAGTTCCGTCTGCTATCGAGGCCCTCAAGGAGATGAAAGAGCGTTGTCCCGGCTACAATCTATTTCGTCGCGTGCTCCCCGAAGGATTCGTTCCGATGAGTCGAGGGCTCGGCTACGGTGCTGACGACCAGTGGTGGAAGCTTCCTTCTGGTGATGGCGAGCAGATACGCGCTCAGTTCATCCATCTCAAGGATCAAAACCGGCACCCGTCGTTACGCCTCATCTCATATGACGACGCCGGCAATCCGGCTATTCTCGGCAGCTACTCATTCAAGGGTGCTGGTGTAGCAACAACCGAGGGGGTCTCTGTAAAGAAGGGCGCGAATTTCAGAAGTCCGATCTATTTCCGTAATCCAGACGTGGTCATGAAGGACGGTGTCAAGAAGGCCCAGCATCAGTTCGCCGGACACCAACTCTGGGGCGGCCAGGGTAAAAGCGCTAGCATTAACGAATTCGGAACTGCGGTACGACTCGCTCTGTTCTGCAACGAGGTGGATCCCCGCATAGGCGATGCGGTCGTCGTTCCGATCGCTTGTGAGCGTATCCTGTCGATACCGGTATGGGACGAGAACGGAAGAACTGACTGGCGGGACGCTCGGCAGTTCCTCTCTGATTTTCTTCCCCAGTACTCACCATCTGGAAAGCTCTTTGAAACAGTAACTTTCAGCCGTTCAGACGTCCGGCTCTCGCAACTCGTAAGCCGTCTCATGTATACCCACACGACTGATTTCCGCAGTATCACTGCGCTCGAACAGGATCTGTTCGGTGCGCTCGACGTCCTCTACCGTACCCATGGAGAACAATTTACTACGGGAGGAGTTCAGCTTCTGCCGGGTAGAACGCTGGGACTTCCCGAGATTGGTCGCTTTCTCACACTTCTCTGCGAACATAATCACGCCGCCGCAACGCGGATCTATGAAGGCTTCGAGTGTCGGGCGTTGGGAGCTCTCGCAGCAGTTCATGGTGCCGACGGCACGCTGGGGGGCATCAAACGGAAAGCCCAGGGAATCATATTCGGGGGTCCGCAGAGCATCCGCAACATAGACCTGTACGGTACGATGCACGATTACGAGACGCCGATGCTGCTGCCGTGGGAGTCGGCGACGCTAGCCGAGGGCGTGCGGAACCTGGATGTCTTCAGCAGTCTGAAATTTCTGCAAGCTGCGGATGCGCTACTCCTCAAGGAGTCCCTCTTCTGGCTAAAGCGCTCGTTGTTCGGATTCCGTAGCGATACTGAGATAGAGATACGACGGGTCGCTATGGATGCGAAGCAGGACATCACCGTTCTCTTCGACGGGTCATTCGAGGGAAAGGCGCTGGAAAAGGGTGTCACCGATCTCAATGCCGGAGAGGGCCCCGAGACGATCATCGGAGACCAGCGGCAGATAGAGATATACAAACACTACGGAGAGCTGGGGCGTACGGTAGCTGAACGGGTTTTGTCAAACCAGATGGATCGAGCACTTCGACACCGTTGAGGAGGGTGCGGCTCTCCTAAAGAAGAAAAGCGCATCGAGGCGCCAACAATCACTCCCTCTCCCCCTCTCTTTTCTCAGAGACCAATACCACTTACTGAACGCGTAACCATGTAGAAGATCTTGATTGTGTAAGCGCTTTGCGCTCTTCAGCACGGGACTTAGACATGAGGTTTGTTTTTCCCTTCGGCCAAACTTTTCTCGGCTCGGGAGCCCTATCTCTCTTCGGCAATTTCAATCTACCAATGCTGTAGAACGCCCGACGGAGCTTATCGTCGATGTTCGTATGGGTTGTAGCATCGGCAAGCGACTCAGCTATGGTGTTGATGAGCACAAGCGAGTGAGTGAAGCTCACCTCTCGAGGCGTCACCTTCAACAGCTTCGCTATTCCCAACATAAAGTGCCGGACAAGGTTGTATGCAACTACCCCGAGAATAATCTCCTTCTCTGCTATACGTGGATTCTTGCTGTAGAGCATATCCATCTCAAGGGTCGCCTTCAGATCTCGCAAGTCAAGTTCAACGTTCCAGCGTCTTATATACATCTCAACGACTTTCTCTCTGGGAAAGTCAGTAAGAGTTGTGAAGAGAATTAAGAATTGAGGTCGAAAACCTTTTCGTCGCACGGTATGCCAAATAACACGTCCGCTTACCCCATAACTTTTGCCGGTTCGAGATCTATGAGAGCTCCAGTCGATAGCAACTTCTCCTGCGCTTCCAGGGTTAGTTCCAATAAATTTTTTGGCAACATCGTCTCGCATGCGCATAATTGGCGAGTGTCCCGCATTGCACACCTCTGCCGCGAATCGAAACGTTCTCCACAACAGCAATTGGTAATCGCTCTCGCGCTCGCGCATACCCTCCCGTATTGTCAGATATCTTTCCTGCTCGGGCAGGCAGGCTACCTTGCTCGCCAAGAATATCGATGGGGCCCCGCACTTGAAGCGCACTTACAGCACCTGACAAACTCTTCACTGCATGAAGTCGCTGGTGGATCATCATCCACACTACAACCGCTGACGAAAAAATCTGCCGACGTTCTCTACTCGCCGCCTTTTGTGACAACGCTTTGATAAGTCCGCTACTGATCAACCCTTCGAATACCTTGAGTGCTTCGAGCGCATGTCCCGCTTTTCGCTTCGCCATCCTGTGGTCCTAGAGTGGTAGTTCACATGCCTCCAGTTGTATCTATGATAAATCTCCGTAATCCTCTGAAAATGTTGGATCAGTTCGATCCCTTATGCGTTCAGTAAGTGGTATTGGTCTATGAGAAAAGAGAGGAGGAGAGGAGAAAGCAGCGGGAGCGTCTCATCGCGTCCACAGGTGTTCCTGAAGCGGCGAGACGATTATCAGAGCGCTCAAGCGTGCAAACTTCGGCCAAGCACGAGTTATCGGATGCTCCACGCCGCCAAGAGCCACTTCTCAGCGTCTGCCGCGAGTGGGTCGATCGCGGCAATATCCGTAAAGAATGGGACACCGAGGAGTGTGCAGATCTCTGGAAGAGATAGAGAGTCTCCGGCCTGCATGGTTGCCAGCACCCGACCCATTGTAGCGGTGCTGTCACAGCTGTAGTCGCCGTAGAGCTGAAGAGAGATCAGGCCGCCGACCATGTAATTGACGTCGGCAAAGGGCGACTAAAGGAGCTCGAGCTTCTCGACGTACTCGAAACGTCGGTGAGCCTCCAATTTCTGCCAATGTATGCCGAGGTTCGCACTGTTGGAGATATCTATCCAGGTCTCAGAGAGCGAGGAATTAGTGTGTCGATGTAATTCGGCCTCGTAAGCAGTGTTGAGTGCCGCCTCTATGAGGTCCATGATAGCCCCCTCAAGTGCCCGGGCGCGTGCCGGACCAACGAAATGCGGATTGAAGAAAAGTGAGTACGCTTGCGTTGCGATCAGTTCGACTCCCATGGCGAGACCTTCTGATATCTCGGGAGGAGAATTCCTGTACCAGTAATACGTTTGGTGCTGGTCGGCAATGACGTTGTGTATTAGATGCGTTACCTCATGGAAGAGTTCGCTGAGGCTCGTCGCACCTCCATCGAGATCGCATGAGAGAAAATGTCTGCCTAGGCGAGCGTAGTTTGCAACAAAGGCTCCAGCGACCTTGGTGTCGCTCTGATAGGGGCTCATAACAAAACGCTCCCTGTTGCGCAGGAAGATCTCCTGCATGTCGGGAGAAATGCAAGCAAGCGCCTCCGTCAATTTCGATTCGAGCATTGCGTTTTCCGAGAGAGCAGGGAGATAGGGTATGTCCGCCTCGACGAGATAGTGCCACGGGCGCACTGTTTTTAATCAAGCTCGGCGGGCACGTGACTCTACGCATCGGCGCGCGAGCGGGCCAAAGCGTTCAAGGATGCGGCGACTGACTGTGATTACGTCTTCGGGGGAGTAATCGAGCGAATCCTGTGCCTTGAGTGCACATTCGAGCATATCGGAGGAGCCCTTCGAGTGAGCCAACGTGCGATATGCCTCGAGCATGGTGTGTGCCACGCTGTCGAAATCCTTCTGAAAGTCGCGAATGGTTCGCTTGCGGAGAAGCCAGTAATCCTTGTCCGATGATTCTTCGGTGAGTTGATCGACCACCCGTGATTCGAGCGCCTCCTCGAGGAGATCGAGCGATTGTTCGAGGCGTTTAATCTGGTTTTGTGTAGAGTATGAGGCCCACGAAAATGTAGAAACGCGATTATTGATGTTTGCTCTCATTCGACGGAGATCGCCCAACGAGGAATCCGCAAACCAGGGAAATGCAATGAGCCGCTCATAGAGGGCGTGTCGGGCGGTCTCCCAGAGTATCTCCTGATTGTCGAGATTCGATTCAAAGGATGCAGTGGCAGGATCGTCAGGATGCACTGCCTGAAGAGTGTGTAGATGCTGATACGCGAGATGCATCTGGTTCTCGAGATCGGTAAGGTCGTGCAGCCACCGCCTGCACTCGTTTGCATTTTGTACCGGACGCTCCGTTAATTCATCGAAGAAGCCCTTGAGAACATCCCAGCCGAGAAAGAGAAATCGGTGTGGAAGAAAGGATGGATAGTAAAATCAATTCACTTTTTGCAAGCAGTTGATCCGCGGTAGCTACTCTAATCACGACCACGAGAAACCTCCGGCAAGCGAGTATGCGAGGGTCGACATTGTTAGTCTCCAGCTCCGC
>JBIIOE010000019.1:0-40554 GCA_044337105.1 Bdellovibrionota bacterium
GATATGTTGATGAATCAGCTTTCGATCATGTTCCCGGAGCGTCTGACTCCAGCCATGATCGGTGAGCTCTAAAATGAATAGTGTGCTCAGACGCTCTCGCGCCATACACACTTCCCGTTACAGTCTCTACTCAATGGACAGAAAGTTAGCCCGGCTACTGTCTGAAGGCTCGACGCGCCTCTAACGCTGATGCAAAGCTGGCAATTCTTCCACAAAGCGAGTTGTACCAGGAATATCCCCCGGCCTCCTTTATGAACTCATAAAGCTGGTGTTCATACGGCTCCTGCTCGGGACTCTTGATACCAGCTAGAACCGGAACATCGATATTTAGATTTTTGAGGCGGGGCGCAGCAACTTGAAGCAAGAGAGAATACGCTGTGATCCTACCGTCTTTAATATCCTCTAGTCCCTGAACCACGAGATCGCTTCCAGGAATGAGGGGGTCCAGCAATTCGTTACTTTTCACGATACTCCTTCGCGAGCGAGGAAATAAACCCTACAAGTTTAGCCTTGAATTCCTCTGGATTGATCGCAGGATATCGAATAAATCGACCTTCAATCTGGGCGAATCTTTCTTTGAGAGCCTCTACGCTCACAAATCCCCTTTCAACAAGCCCACGCGCATCAGCTATATCTTGGCTAAATCCACGCTCTATTTTTGCCAAAGCTTGCATACACAGATCGTAATGGAAAAAAGAAATATCACCGATCTTCTCAATTGGTCTTGCCAGATTCTGCCATGCAGGCGGGGCCGGGATGAAATCATCTGGCGAAGCAAGTTCAATATTGAGGCTAAGCTCATTCTTAAGCTTGGCTATAGCCTCAAAGACACCTTTTGGCTCAGGCTCAATCTTTATATCGATATCGATTGTCTGTTCTCTAAGACCCAGAAGGAGCGCTGTTGAGCCACCAGTAAAGTACACGCACCCAGATCCTTCGGTCCGTCTGGATAGCTCCGTCATGAACATATTTAATCGATCTGGCGTAACTTTATCCCGCATTTTGCAGATTATAGCACATTCTTCCCCTGACAGCAGCTCCGCATTTCCTTCCTCGAGACTGGTGCTAGGCTACTTTACTGGCCTGGACTGGTGCAATCTTCAACGGCGCCCGGCCCCAAAAGCTATCTTACCTATCTATTGCCCCGCATCGCGCATCAAGAATTTTTCCCGTAAATGAATTATCACCATAACCGCAACCGAGAAGGCGAATGCAGATATAGAATTTCCCCCCAGGCCCCCCTTCAGCTACCGATCAGCATCCAGGGCTCCGGATCCGCCGTCCCTCCCTCCACGGGCCCCTTTGGTCGGACCCCGGTCGGGACGGCTCCTTACCTTCCCATACACACTTTAGGTTACAGACTCCGATATGCGGGCTGCGACTCCGTCAAACTTCGCGAAACAATCCTCAGTGTATCTCAGTGGATACACCTCCGGTTGTTTCGCTCGTTTTCCTCGTCTTGCCTCGCATTTCGCCAACCTCGCTATGAAGCTACTTTTGAGACCAGTTCTAGTAGCAAAAGCTGAACTTTCTCGTACGAACAGCAATACACATAAATCAGGAATCAGATCAGCTTTCGGAATAGCGAGAATTCACTTGAGACAATCTATCTTGGATATATCCTCTGCCACGAAACCGTAGGTATTGGATTCGCGATTAGCGCTAATCCGACTACAAAAGAAAACCTAAAAAGAGAGGGATATAATGCCTAAAACAGCAGAAAATAAAATTATGACACCGGTCTCTTCCGCGGATGTCGACATGGGTAATACTAATATTAATCAGCGCTCCACAGCGCTGCGACACAATCGTGTATCTGAAGGTCTCGAGCCTTCCCTCTCAGGGAAAAACGCTAACATATATGCTGGCCAATGTGATGGATCCGGCTCGAGCGGGCACTGCTGCGGTGGTATAAGCTGTGGCGGTGGCTCTCCGTTCGCGAATTCACGCGTTAGACTCTCCGGCAAGCTGTAGGAGCCAACCGGGCGCCCTTGCTAGATTATCTAGCAGGGGCGCCCTCTAATCCCTTTACAAGTACACTCACCGAGTATCAGAGAATCAAATGTGGAATTTTCATAACATTAAGAATTATCCCAAGACTCAGATCGGCGACACCTGGGCTACCGTTCTGCTTAACGACTCGCGAATCGTAAAAAGCTACAACAAGAACCTCAGATTCTACGATGAGCCATTCCTATACCGTTTTTCCGCGGTTACCGCCGATACCCGCGTCTTTAATGATGTGGTACCCGGAGTTGATGCTGGCGGCACATCATTCGACCTCTCCGTCGCATTGTGTAAATGCGCGGGGGAAGCTGCGGAGCGTTTCTGCTTGGCTACTATCCCAAGCGAGAGTTTATCTCACGGAACCTTCGCGACTCAAGCTCCCTCACTAAACCCCGACGAGTTCAGATTTTTCTCGCCGGCTCAACTTTCTACAGATGTCTTTAAGCTCTTTGAATGGAATGATGAATCAAGCTTTCTATGGAGCGACGGATTTGACCTTACCCGCGAGCGCGCCACAAAGATTCCGGCTCAACTCGTTTATGTGTCCGACCTCCTTGCAAATGAACAACCTATGATTCACCCCACAACTTCCGGGGGGGCGTGCGCTAAAACGTTCGAGGAGAGTGTTTTGTCAGGAATGCTAGAGCTCTTAGAGCGAGATGCCTTTATGATACACTACCTAAGCAAGAGCGAGGGGATTCGTATAGACTTAAGGAATAGCCCGCTCTTCCGGGAAATTGAGCTCTACTTGGGGCGCTTCGACTTGGAGATCCAGACTTACCTCCTTCAAACTGATTTCCCGGTTTGCCCTGTGATGGCGATTCTCATCGATAAATCGCGTAGCGGCATCGCGGCACCATGGCTCTCCTCAGGCCTAAAATGCAGCCTGGATCCAACGCGCGCCATAATTGGCGCGATCGAGGAGTCGTGCCAGACTCGCCCATGGATTCGGACAGTCCTGCAGGAACTGGAACAGGGAATCGGCGCTTCTAGAGAAGAGCGCGTCTCCGACATATTCATCGACCGGGCCATTTACTGGAGCGAGGAGGAGCGGATGGCCGACCTCTCTTTTTTGACCGCCTCTAGGCGCTCGATTAAATTTGAGGACCTAAACCCAATAAGCTCCTCCATTTCATCTGGAGGATTAGATCTGCTAACTGACTTCTGCTCAGCGCAAGATCACCCAATTTATACCGTCGATATCACCGCACCAGAAGTCCGGGAACACGGCCTGATAGTGACTAAAGTCATCATGCCAACCTTACAACATTTCTACCTGAACGAGCCGCATATACCACTCGCTTCGACGCGCTGGCGCGATGTACCTTCACGACTTGGTTTGCGCGAAGATCTCGGACAACCTCACAATCCCACACCACATTTTTTTCTGTAAAGGAGCGCCTAATGGATTCAGATTTCAGATTCCTTGACTATCACAAAGACTCCTCTAATCAAGCGGGCGCTGTCGGTTTACACGACGATAGCTGGCCTGAGGAATGGTTGAGGATTTACTTTAAATCATACCCACGATTTGAGGAGATACCGCTCCCCCATCCGCTTCATAGATCCGGTCAGTCGTTGAGCGATATTATGAGAGCCAGAACTTCCTCTCGGGATTTCGCTGTGGGGCATCCTATAACGATAGAGGAGCTCTCATCAGTGTTATCCGGCCTTATGATTACGGAAGAATTTGGCGACGTGAATTACGGATCGAGGCGCCCGTATCCATCCGCCGGAGCTCGTTATCCTTTGGAGACTTACATCCTTCCATTTAATGTCGATGGACTTGAGAGTCGAGTGCACCATTACTCACCACGTGGGCACACACTTGAGAAATTATGGAAATTTTCGCTGGAAGAGATTGACGGCTGTTTTCCAAGTGACTCTTGGTGTCAGGAGTCAGGAGCGGCCATAGTCATAACCGCGTGCTATCGCAGAGCGGCGGTAAAATATCAGGAGCGCGCATACCGCTTTTGCGCGCTAGAAGCTGGGCATGCGGCACAGAATCTCTGCTTGCTAGCGACCGCAGAGGGGCTTACGTCCTGCCCCTACGGAGGATACGTCGACGATTCGTTGATGCGATTGATTGATGTTAATCCAAATGAGGAGATCCCTCTTCACGTGCTATTTGTTGGCAGGGGGATTTCAAGCGCGAAAGGATAGTTGCTATGTAGACCCCTAAAAGAAGTCTTCTTCGCTCGTAAGTAATCGAAGTGATTTGAATGAGTAATTACTTTGAGAGGAGAGGGATATGGGAACACCCAGTTACGAAGGTAAGCAGGTGTATATGGGGTTGGATGTTCATCGTGGGTTTTTCGTTGCGAGTTGTATCTGCGACGGGGTTGTCGTTAAGCGGTGCCGAATGCCTTGGACAGCGGAGGCCGTTATGTCGCTGGTGTCCAAGGAGTTTAGTGGGGCAAGCGTTCGCGCGGCGTGCGAGGCAGGATACAGCGGTTTTTGGCTGCACCGAAAGCTTGCGGTTGCAGGGATTGACTGCATAGTGGTTCACGCTGCGTCGATAGAGGTGTCATCGCGTGACACCGTTAAGACGGATAAGTGGGATTCGTTGAAGATAGCGCAGCGGCTTGCGGCCGGGAGGCTACGGGGCGTGAGGGTGCCGACCGAAGAGGAGGAACAGCGACGACTACTGACCCGAACTCGTGAGCAGCTCATGAACAAGAAGCGCCGAGTGATGGTTCAGATACAGATGCGGTTGCATTATTTCGAGCGGTTCCCTGAGAGCATTCGGCGACGGGTAAAGCTTCAAGATGTTGAGGATATTTTAGTCGGGCTAGAGGGAGAGCTGCAGCGCACGATTGGGATGCTGCGTGACGAGTGGATTGAGCTCGCAAAGAGAATCAAAGAGATCGATCGATTGCTTGTAGAGCAAGCCAAGGAAGATCCGCTAGACGCAGTGTATCGGAGTGTTCCAGGAGTCGGCCCCCTCATATCGCGTATTCTCTCGGCGGCGCTTGGCGATATGAGTCAGTTCCGAAACGAGCGTGCGTTGTTCAGCTTCACTGGATTAACCCCTAGTGAGTACTCAAGTGGCGGACACATCTGCCGCGGGCATATCTCCCGCCAAGGCAATACTCGCGTGCGTCATATGCTGGTTGAAGCCGCTTGGAAAGCAGTAAGGAAGGACCCTGTTATTTAGGAGTATTACATCAAGCTCTCAGAGCGAATCGGCAAGAGAAAGGCGATCGTTGCGGTCGCGCGTAAGCTTGCCGGGCGCATCAGAGCTGCATTGAGGAAGCATGAGCATTATACGTTGTCGTGCTGTATTGAGAGCTTTTCCAAGGATAGGGGAGCTCGTTCGATGTAGCGGGCAACGAACTGCTCGCTTCTTTGTCGTGGAAGGGGTCTCCTAGCCAGGCCCCAAAGCCTGTGTGGTCTTGCGACAGTATTTGCGCCACGTCTTCGTCAGAGATAAGCTCTCGTTTGTGGAGCTGAGCGAGTACCCGTTCAGCGAAGGCATCCTCTTGCGCAGGGTCGATCAAAGAGACCGGTAGTAGAGAAGGCCCGCGCGCGGAAGGACCTCCCACACGTGTGCCGTCTCGGGAGCACGAGGACGATCCGCTTACGGATATTCGTAAGAGAGCTCAGCGAGGAGAGTATCAAAGCTTGTTCTTCTTCGAGGCTCTATGCGATATCGCCGACCGATCGCACAAACTGAGTTATCCGACGTGGACTTTCGAAAAATTCGTTGGGGGCCTGAACGAGTCGGATCGCGGCCTAGCGAGACGGCTGTTAGTGGTCTTCACGGATTCTGCGACGGCGCAGCTTTACCAAGCGTTTTTAGTCGAACAACACATCGAGGCCCAGTGAGTTCGTAGTGGTTGGTGAGATTTGTTAGCGGGTCTGTCGTAGGAGCAGTGACTTTCTGGTAGGAAAGTAGCCTCCGGACTCTTAGCATACAAGGGAAGTCGTTTCGATTAGTTAGCGCCTTTTAGTCGGGCATGGTGTCCGCCAACAAGCCCGTATGTCAGCGCTTGCGACACAAAATCGAT
Organism: Bdellovibrionota bacterium; assembly: GCA_044337105.1. GTDB lineage: Bacteria > Bdellovibrionota_C > UBA2361 > UBA2361 > OMII01 > OMII01. The sequence goes on from JBIIOE010000019.1 coordinate 6,018, forward strand.
CAAGGGATGCATACCAGAGAGGGTCTATTAGTCTGGATAGGGCCCACTTGTCCGGGCGAGACGGGGTGTGTATATGGAGCCTCACAAAGCGAAACAACCAGCTTGGCAGGTCGAAGAACAACCCGCGGCGGCGGTGCCTGTGGTAGGCCAGGAGATCAAAGAGTCTGCAGTTGCAGAGCCAGCAATCGGCGTTGAGCCGCAGAACAAAAACGAGCAGCTTTTGCTGGCGGCACCAGGGCTGCACAACTTTTGGGATGGGGGGAAGTGGGTAGTCACGCAAGAACGGCTGCAAGCCGCGGCCAATAGCGCTGGGATTGTATTGCCTGCGCCGATACCGCCAGAGTCCGCGGATCTGTTCCAGGTCGCTCGCTCGTATACAGGCGATCGACTTATTGAGTGCAAGGGGCGAGGGGTCTCGGTTGTCTTGCAAGATGTGCAGTGGGGCGGCGGTGAACTTTGGGAGATGCTCGGCGATAAGGTGCTCGAAGATCTCGGGTGCGATGTTGACGAGCTCATCGCAGATACGGTCGACGTATCTGAGATCCGATGCGATGGGGGCGCTTACCGCGTTAGCGTTGTGCGCATCGATACGCCCTCAGAGCTTGCCATAGACCGCGACATCGTAGGTGAGTGTCTACGAGAGCAGGTGACGCCCAGTATGAGAGACCCGGAAGCGACCCGTAGTGACAAGGTCGCGCAGAGAGTTATCGCCTCCTCGTTGCGCTGGACAGGGGTCGAGCAGCCGCGATTCCTCGACGCCCGTGAGATCAATCCGCCCATCCGTGCTGTTCGCTTCTCTGATATCGATCTGAGTGGTTTTCCAGTGCAGGAGATGGAGAGTCTAGATCCGACTGAGAAGCAGATCTTGATCTTCGAGGATGTGTATCAGGGGTTTGCGGTAGTTCAGGACGGACATGATCGATATGTTGTCTCAGAGAACCCTGTTGTGCAGCTTGCGGCTAGGCGGAACTTTCTCGACAAGGGGGCACTCGCCGGCAGACCTTCAGCTTTATTCGCAGTCCTATTTGGGAATTTTATCGAGGAGCTCAGAAACCAGTCATTTTCGGTGGGGCTTGCGCTTCTCGATGAATTCGCGGACCAGCAGGAAGATTGGTTAGATGACTGCCGAGCTGATGCGCGGCAGTTGTTGGCACATCCGGATTCCATCTATATCAAATCCGCTCGCACTGCAGGCGGAGAGCTCGTGTTGCGCAGTTCGAAGGATGCCAATGGAGCCCCTGTTATCGAGTCCGACAGCTGGGAGGTTGGGGATGTGTTGGCCCACTATACCAGGCTAGTAGATGATGCGACGCCCAGCTTGGCTCAACAAAATGCCACTCCGGAGAGGCCCTTTTCTAGAAGAGGGATTGAGCCAGTGATTAAGTGTGGCTCCGTCGAGGGCTTCTTGGCCATGGCGTTACGACGCATGAAAACCCCCATCGTAGAGGAGCAGATTAACGCCACGCGAGTGCGGATGCGCGAAGGGTCCCTCAAGGCCGAATTTCGTATGATATTTCAGGGACAAGAGGAGCTTAAGCTCGTGGGCCATTATGCCAAGGCATCTCTGAGCGATGTAGCCGCAAACATTTCGCTCGGAGGGCGGGGGCGTTCGACGGAACAGGTCATTCGCGCGATCTTCCAACAGGAGCTCAAGGGTAAGGTGCGGCAAGCGGAGATCAACCAGCGTGCAGGGACTTCGTTCCTGAAGGTCCAAGATGTAGCACAGACGTTCGCGCGGGAATTTGCGAAGGAGCTTGCTAAATCCCAGAGTCAGCGGAGGCTCGTCGATTTTGCAATTGACCTCATTCCTGTGTGGGATGTGGAAACTCAAGACCTGCGCGTCTTCTTGCTCGAGGTCCAATTCGGGTACAGATTCAAAGGGCTCGAGAGTATCTCTTCCGAGAAAGCCCGGCAGGTTCAAAGTTTCAGAGATGAGCTGCTGGGGAAGCGGCGGCGTCAAGAAGCCGATCTGCGTCTTACTTCTTACGCCTAAAGCCCTTTGTGTTACCTGAGGAAGGGAGCGAGTAGCCATGTGCTTATGCTCAAGCTTGCTGGCGCCCGCTCCCTTCTGATGTGCGTAGTTCGCTCAACACCTCGGAGATTACTCCTGTGGCCCACGCCACTCCCAAGCGAAGTTGTTGATGGTTGGAGATCTGCGACGCAGGGCGAGATTGATTGGCTTACCCCCGTCTGTCCTAAGAGAGCGGTATTTGAAGGTGAGCCCAGTTGAGGTTGTGATGGTGAGTGTGCGGGGTTGGCGCACTACTCCTTTGTCGGGGCTCTCTGTCTCCAGAAGGAGATCTACCACGCATGGGGAGGTAACTACTCCCTGCTGGTCGGTGCAGGTGCCGTTCTCGAAGCGGATCTCAAGACGTTTGGTCCCTGTGCGCCTACGCTCGTTGTGAGTGTCTCGTGTCACGGTGACTCCGAGATTGTCGTTGCGATTGACTCGCACTGAACCGCGGGCAGTGCTCAAGCGTAACTCCTGCTTCGGTGTTGGTATCTTCGATGCGGTCGGAATTACACTTGTATAATATGTCTCGATGTCTCCGTAGCGGAGGGTAAGGAGCTTTCCGGAAGAGCCGGCTGAGCTGCCGCGCGCCGAGAAAAAGATTCCATACTCTATGTAATCGTCGGGGGTGAATGTGTACGGTTCGGCGGCGAGGGAAAAGGGGGCCAGGAGCAGGCCGAGCAGTAAGGGGAGCGCTTTTTTCATCGTATAATCCTTATAATATAGAGAAGACTCTTATGTTGTAAAAATCTTACACTATATAGTGGTGTATGGCAAGCTCTTTCTCGATGCCTCGTGGGGTTGTTACGGCGTCCGACTCGCGGGGCATTTAGTGCAAGAGGTAGGGGTAGCAAATCCTCCTGCTAATCCTCATTCTTCTCATCATCCTGCACCTGCATCGGCCTCCTCGTCATTCACAAGAGACTTAGGTGCTTTGGAGTTTAAGTGTGTGGGAGTGCACAAGAAGGCGGCCAATAGTGCTGCTAACAGAGAAGCTACCCCAGGTCCATGCGCATAGTGAATGAGAGGGCAGTGAGGCCAGCAGAGAGCGGGTATCGAGCGGGCTTCCTATGCTTTTTCACCCTCGCTGCGCTCCCGTTCTCTTTGTGCTCCCCAGCTTGGAGGAGTAAGCGTCCTACCACGCTGAGGAGAATCAGGAACCTGTGTCTCATAGGTGCAAGGAAGCATCGCTGCGCTGTTTTGAGGCACTCGCTAGGTCGCTCCGCTGACCCTCTTTTCTTTCTCCGCTATCCACGCCTCGTTCGCATGCAGGAGTGGGCGCAGCGCGGCGATCTGTGCCTGGACCGCGGTCGTGCCGGTGCCGCCCTGCGTCGTGCGGCGATTGACGACGGTGTTGAGGTCGATAGCCTGATAAATGTCCTGTTCGAAGAGTGGCGAGACCGACTGAAACTCTTCGAGCGAGAGCTGTTCGAGATCTCTCTGCGAGGAGATACAGAGGCTTACGAGCTTCCCGACGACTTCGTGTGCCTCTCGGAAGGGGAGTCCCTTCTTGGCAAGGTAGTCGGCCGCATCGGTAGCGTTCGTAAAGCCTCCTCGTGCGCTCCTGCGCATCGTATCGCGCTTCACCTGAAGAGTACGGACCATGTCGGCGGTAATTCGTAGCGAGCCGGTGACGGTGTCGAGTGTGTCGAAAACGCCTTCTTTGTCCTCTTGCATGTCCTTGTTATAGGTGAGCGGGAGTCCCTTCATTACCGTGTAGAGGGAGAGCAGCGCCCCGTAGACCCGTCCGGTCTTACCGCGTATGAGCTCGGCGAAATCGGGGTTCTTTTTCTGGGGCATGATGCTGCTTCCGGTGGAGAGAGAATCGTGCAGCTCTATAAAGCCGAACTCCCCGGTGGACCACAGGATGATCTCTTCGCACAGTCTCGAGAGGTGCATCATGATAGTGGCGCCGCACGAGAGGAACTCGAGCGCGAAGTCGCGGTCGCTCACGGCATCCATGCTGTTTTCGTACACAGAGTCGAAGTCTAAGGCTTTTGCAACGAAGGCTCTGTCTATCGGGAACGTGGTACCGGCGAGAGCGCCCGCTCCGAGTGGAAGAACGTTGACCCGTTTCCATAGATCGCAGAGCCGTGAGATGTCACGTTGGCACATCTGCGCGTAGGCGAGCAGGTGGTGTGCAAAGAGAACGGGCTGTGCACGCTGTAGGTGGGTGTATCCGGGCATCACCACGTCGAGGTTCGCTTCGGCTTTATCTATCAGGGTATTCTGGAACGTTGAGAGTAGGCGCACGACCTCAACCAAGTGCGCGCGGATGAAGAGGTGAAAATCGAGAGCGACTTGGTCGTTTCGGCTGCGGGCTGTGTGCAGTTTTCCGGCGATCGGCCCGATTAATTCGGTCAGGTGTCGCTCAATGTTCATGTGGATGTCTTCGTCTTTCAAGCTGAAGTCGATCTCCCCGCGCACCAGGCGTTCGCGTATGACTCCCAGGCCGGTGACGATTGAATTGGCCTCCTCGCGCGAGATGATGCCGGTTTCGCCCAGCATAGAGGCGTGTGCGATGCTCCCCTGTATATCGAAGGGGGCAAAGCGGTAATCGAAGGTGATTGATGCACCGAACGACTCCGCAAAATCATCGGCTGTGGCTGAAAATCTGCCGCCCCAAAGCTTTTTCATACTGCCTCTATCTCTCTCTTTGTTGATCTGTCGGGCACCTGCGGCTCCGCTCTTCCGCCGCCGTTGCTCAGTCCTTCATCGTCTTAGGGTTCGTCACGATCTCCCCTGGGACGAACACCTTGGTGCCGGGAGTGAGCTTGGCGTCTTCGGGTATATTGTTCTTCTCGGACACCTTCTTGGCGTTTGCCCCCGAGCCTGAGTACCAGTTGGAGATTGAGGCCAGGGTTTCGGTGGGAGATTTTACGGTGTGAATGACATCGCCATTCGGAGCGCGTTCGGCGAACTCCTTAGCCTCGAGCAACGCGCGTTGGTCGAAGTTTAGTGGTGCTGATGGAGTTGGTGTTGCCCCGGCGCTTGCACTCTCGCCAGCAGGCTGCTTTTTCGGCCGTGGTCGAGGCGTTGGATGGGGGGTAGGGGTGGGAACGAAGGCCGGCGCTATGTATCTGCGTTCAAGTGCTAAGGCCTCTTGTCCTATCACCTCCCTCTTGCCGAAGATCTCAAACACTGCGCGATCGCTTGCGGGCAGGAGGGATACCTGTCTGAAATTCTCGCGCTCGACGGCGTAGGGGCCGCGAACGATCCACTCTCTGGTCTTGGTGGCCTTGTCCACACTTGGAGTGGCGATGTAGTACTCCCGCCGCCCCGAGTAATACAGACGCGCCTCAGCCGACGATTCGCTACTTCCTCGTAGCTCCACTGCCTGCGGCGCTCCGCGTTGCCGCAAGAAGTTGTACAGATACGTGCTCGTCTCCATCTCCTTGCCGAGAAAGAGGTTCGACCCAACGTAGGGGTTGTCCGTGCTTATCGGGATGAGCCCCTGATTCAGGAGCGGGGTAAAGTGAGGGCTGTGGCTGCCACACGCGACGAGCAGCGCCATGGCTGCGGCTGTGAGCGTAGCGCGCACAAGGCGAGACTGGCGCGGGGAAGGCTGTAAAGATGAAGAAAAGTTTCTCATGTTATACTCGAGTAAATCCGTGTAAGACGTGCACAAGTCGCAGCTGCTATCGAGGATTTTCCGTGCTGGAAATCGAAACGCAACCAAGATGCGCTTTCACAGCGGGGAGGGTTTGCCTCGCTTCCTTGACGCTCATGATACTCCTTACAGTGTCCTCTCGATGTCGGTTCCGTCAATCCCTTTATGGCGCTGAAGGCCCTACCAATAATGGGACGAGTGCGGCCAGAGAGGGACCAGAGAGGGTTTGTCCCAAGCTTCCTATGTTCTCAAGTGGTTGCGTCAAATTGGGGCCCGCGTCACTGGCTACGGTTACGGGTCGTGTGAGTGAAGAATACCTGTTTCGTGGAAGCTCAGAGAGGGTAAACTAGGGGGACGGCCAGATTGCCTCGCTCTCCTAGTTGATGCGGTCTCTCTGGAGCAGAGCGCGTAGTATTGAATGGATAGACTTTCATGCGGGTAGTAACCCTCCAGCCGTTTCTCACAGACATCATCGCGTATGTAAACGTCGGTACAGAGCTTGTTGGTATGAGCCACAGGTGCGAGGCGCCTCGGGATAGCGTTGGTGTTGCGGTTGTGACGTCGCCTTCAGCGATGGTGCCGACCGTCAATACTCCCGATAGCGCCAAGCTTTCGCGCGAGCTGTGCCCGTTCCCGGTCGATTTTGACAAGCTGTGCGGGACGAATCCGGATCTGATTTTGACGGTCGTCGCCGGGCCTGACCCGGTGGCCTTCTGTGCGTGGGCAGAGGAGGTCTTGGAGCGAGAGCTCGGCCACCGTGTGCGGGTTCGCGCGGTTTCGATCTTGTCGTTACAAACGATGTACGATGCCTTCGAGGAGATTGGGGTCGCTGTTGGCAAGTCACGCGAGGGCCGCGAGCTCGCCAATCGCGTCAAGGCACAGCTCATGGTTTGGGGGGATAACTTCTACCCACGCATGAAGAACAAAAGGGTCACCGTGCTTTCGAGCGTCGTTCCCCTGCGGGTAGCAGGACTTTGGGTTCCGGACCTCGTGAAGACTGCATCGGCGCAGCCCCAGTTTGTCGCAGTGAATGAAACTGATAAGGCGACCACGTGGCGCGAGGTCGAGATGTTTCGACCTGATGTGATAGTCGTCGCGCCCGAGGGGTATACGCTCGAAGAGAGCGTAAAGACCCTTCCGCTCCTCGAACAGATTGGGGAATGGTCCAAACTGCCAGCGGTGAAACGCGGGGAGGTTGTCTTCTGTGAGGGTGAGGGGCTGTATCGCCCTGGGCCGAAGCTCCTAAAGGGTGCGGCGGTGCTCTTTTCGGCTATCGCCGGGCTCGAGAGTGGATATATCACCGCGCGAGACGAGTTTTTTCGGCTACGCTTTGTCGAGCTTCATCGCCACCGCTTTTTGTGATAGCGTCGCCTTTCTTGTTGAGGGCTCATGAATAAGGCTGAAAGTTCGTCCGTGTGGTTTTCGGTGTGTGGAGAGGTGGATGTGGACCTCGGCGCTCGTGCTGCGGCGCGAGTCGCGGAGCTGCAAGCCCAAGGGCAGTGTACCGCTGCCGAGCAAGAGCACGTGCGGGGGCTCGGCTTGGGGCCGTCGCAGGATGGTTTCACCACCTCTCCGTACCGCTTGGAGCTGTTGAGGCGTCTCTGTCAGATATATTCAGTGGACGTCAAGGAGCGCGAGATATCGTCGCACAGACGCATCGTCGGGCCGATCATCGTCGGGGTGAAGAAGATCTTGTTCAAGGTCGTCAAGGCGCTGCTCGGTCCGACCTTCAAACATCAGCGCGATTTTAATGCCGTCACCGTCTCCTTGCTGATTGATCTGTGTAACGAAAGTTCACGGGGCGAGAATCCTCGCTAGTGAGTATCCGAGCGTATAGCCGAGGTTGTGAGAGAACCACTTCAAGTCTTCTCGTATCCTCGGATGGCTAGCGACGTATTCCAGGGTAGAGCGGTCGTCGTACGGGCTTGATCTTCTGAACTCTGAGTCGGCGAAGGCCCTGGTTACGTCTCGCGCGGCTCGTTCGGCGATCGATGGGGTGCAGCTCGAAAGAAGCACCAGCAACACCACAGTGCACCACTGTCTTGGTAATCGCACGCGCCGTCCTGTCTGAGACGCTGTGGTGGCGCCGGAGGCGCTAGGCTGCGGGTTTGAACTCATACGAGGAGCGTATCACAGCCCCATGGTGTAATCAGCTCTGCTGCTCAGGCTGCGTTAGTCTCTGGAAAAACTACAGAAAAAATACCAAAAAACTCGATGTTCCTGATTATGTCGGTTCTTTGAGCACGTCAATCACTATCAAGACCGCCCCGCTATGAACGACCTCGTCAGCCGCTACTTCGATCGAGGATATTCTGCCGGAGAAGGGCGCGCGAATGGGGTGCTCCATCTTCATAGAGTCGAGCACCATGAGTGTGGTTCCCTCGTTGACGGCATCGCCGGTCGCTACATGCACAGCTGCCACACGGCCAGGGATGTGGGCGGTTACCTGAGAGCCTGTTCCTGCTACGTGAGACGAGCTGTTGCTACGTGTCGCGCTGTGAGTTTCGAGCATCCAGGTTCCATGCGGGAGGTGCACCCAGACGCTGCGCTGTTCGGTGGTTACGGAGACCTCGCCGAACGGTGAACCGTCGACGGAGATCGTTCCCGTGACGGAGCGGTCTTCGTCACAGCGCACGTTCTCAGGGCAGACTGCGAGCGTTTCTTTTCCCCGAGGTGTCGTGAGTAGCACTGTGATGCCCGACTTCGAGCGGATTGAGCGCGAGGAGATCTCGGTTCCCGATGATCGGGTGCTCCACGGGTAAGCTATGGGTTGCGTCAGGGTCGCCTCGTGCCAGGGGCTCGCGCTGCTCCATGCAGATTGCGGGGTGCACACCCTGAGACTAGCAGCAACCGCGTGCGCAGTGACGAGGGATCGCTGGGCGTCCTTTGCGGAGGGGAAGAGATCTTTGGTGCCCTGAATCGAATGGGATACCGTCTGGAACTCAGGGGTCGCAAGGAGATGTATCAAGAGCGCTCGGTTGGTTTTGACGCCCGAGACCCGCGTGTGCGCCAGTGCGTGGAGGAGTCCTGCGAGAGCCTCGTCCCGAGTTGCTCCGTGCACGATGATTTTGCCTATCAAGGAGTCGTAGTGGTGCGACACCTGGGAGCATACGGTGATACCCATGTCGGTTCGTAGCGACGTTGCGGGTAATGGGTGCTCTGGAAGTTTCAGCTCAGAGACCGTTCCTGTAGAGAGGATGAAGGTGTCGGTGAATTCCTCGGCGCACAGGCGCGCTTCGATAGCATGGCCGTGTGCGATGGGGGTGGCGTAGACGCCGCATTCGGCGAGTGTCTCTCCGCGCGCGAGTCGGATCTGCAGCGCAACGAGGTCGAGCCCCGTCACAGTCTCCGTGATGGGGTGTTCTACTTGTAGTCGGGTGTTGACCTCGAGGAAGTAAAACGCGCCGTCAGGAGCGTAGAGAAACTCGACCGTGCCTAGGCTCGAATACGCTGCTGATTGCGCGAGTCGTCGAGCGGCGTCACAGATGGCGCTCTCCACGCCGTCTGGAAGATTCGGTGCCGGGGCCTCCTCGATGATCTTCTGGTTGTTGCGCTGGAGTGAGCAATCGCGCGTTCCGAGAGCTATAATGTTACCGGCGCTGTCGCCTGCAATCTGCACCTCGATATGTCGTGCCGGTGCAATGTATCTTTCGACGAAGATCTCCTCGCTGGCAAAGGCCTTGAGCGCTTCACGGCGGGCGCTCTCGAGCTCTGCGGCTATATCGGAGTCTTCGCGCAGGATGCGCATGCCCCGACCTCCGCCACCAGCGGCAGCTTTGATTATGAGCGGAAAGCCTACTGTTGTTGCAAAGCTCTTAATCTGCTCGACCGCGGCTGCGGTCTCGAGGGCTCCGAGCAAAAGCGTCGGTGAAACGACTACCGAAGATTCCCGCGCAAGCTCTTTCGCCGCAGTTTTACTGCCGAGCTTGCGGATCGTCTCTGCTGTGGGGCCGATGAAGTGGATCCCCGCGGCGCTGAGGGCTTCGGGGAGCGCTGGATTCTCCGACAGGAAGCCGTAGCCTGGGTGCACAGCATCCGCTCCTGAATCCTTCGCAGCCTGCACGATGCTCTCAATTGAGAGGTATGCCTGTGGTGCGCCGAGTGCGACAGAGTCCGTTGCTTCACGCACGTGGGGAGCGTGCTGATCGGGATCGGTATAGACGGCAACCGATTCGATGCCAAGGATCGCGCAGCTTCGTATGATGCGTCGAGCTATCTCGCCGCGGTTGGCGACCAGAATTCTGTGTATCGGCCGAGTCGTGGGCATGAAAACCTCTTTTCCTCTGTTCTGTTACATCCTGAAGGTGCCGAAGGCTCGAGGCGCAGGGCCCACTTCGGTCGGCGCAATCGAAAGCGCGAGCGCCAAGGTCGCACGTGTCTCTTCGGGCTCGATGATACCGTCGTCCCACAAGCGTGCTGTGGCGTAGAGGGCGGTCGTTTGCTCCAAGTATCGTCCGCGGATCTCTTCGTAGTAGCGTTGCTGGTCTGCTTCATTCAGCGCTTCGCCTTTGTTGCGCGCGCTGTCACGACGCACCTGCGTCAGGACACTAGCCGCTTGGTCTGGCCCCATCACTCCGATACGCGATTGTGGCCACGACCAGATCATGCGCGGTTGATATGCTCGACCGCACATGGCGTAGTTTCCGGCACCATACGAGTTACCAACCACTACCGTAAATTTCGGTACACGCGCGCAGGCTACCGCGTTGACCATCTTAGCTCCGTCTTTTGCGATACCGCCGTGCTCGTATTTCTTGCCGACCATGAACCCGACGATGTTCTGGAAGAATACCAGCGGGATTCGGCGTTGATCGCAGAGCTGTATGAAGTGCGCTGCCTTCTCGGCGCTTTCGGAGAAGAGGATTCCGTCGTTGGCCAGCACCCCCACGAGGTATCCGTCGATGTGCGCGAAGCCGCAGATTAGGGAGGTGCCGTAGTTGGCCTTGAATTCGTCGAGCTCGCTACCATCAAGGATGCGAGCGAGGATCTCGCGTATCGGAAAGTAGTTCTTGGCATCCGCAGGTATCAGCCCTCCAATCTCACGAGGGTCGTGCAGTGGGAGGCGCGCGCTGTCACGCGGGAGTCGCGCCGGTGTCACCAGCGAGAGCGAGGCGATGCTACGGCGGGCGTGGTGTAGAGCGTCGATGTCGTCGGTTGCAAGCACGTCGGTTACACCGCTGATACGCGAGTGCACGTCGCCACCACCTAGCTCCTCAGCCGTTACCTCTTCGCCCGTTGCCGCTTTGACGAGAGGCGGCCCACCGAGAAAGATCATGCCTTGGTTCTGCACGATGATAGCTTCGTCGCTCATGGCTGGTACGTATGCGCCACCCGCAGTGCACGAGCCTAGCACGACCGCCACCTGCGGAATCCCGAGAGCGCTCATCTGAGCTTGATTGTAGAAGAGGCGCCCGAAGTGATCGCGGTCAGGAAACACCTGGTCTTGGAGGGGGAGAAACGCCCCGCCGGAATCGACGAGGTAGACGCACGGAAGGTAGTTCTCAAGAGCTATCTCCTGAGCGCGTAGGTGTTTCTTCAGCGTGAGCGGGAAGTAGGTGCCTCCTTTGACCGTCGCGTCGTTGGCGATCACCATGCACGGGCGGCCCTCGATCAAGCCAATACCGGTGACGATTCCGGCCCCGGCTCGCACGCCATCGTACACGTTTGCTCCCGCGAGTTGTGCGACCTCTAGGAATGCCGACCCAGGATCAACCAGGTGCGCGATGCGATCGCGTACGAGCAGCTTGCCCCGTTCGAGGTGTTTCGTGACAGCTGGATCATTGCTGGGAGGTAGTGAACTCCGACGCGCCTCATGCAGCGAGGCGCGCTGGATTTCAAACGCTTGGGCGTTGCTGAGAAAGAGAGGATCAGAGAGGTTCGTTCGCGATTGAAGGATCATATTGATTAGAGGTTAGGGGGGCGGGCGGCGGCACGTCAATCGAATAAACGCTCAGAAGCCATGATCAAGTTTTGGCTTGTTGAGGTCGATGCCGAGCACGATCTGCCGCATACTTGTCAACTAAGCTCTTGAAACCGTAACGCTGGTTGGCGCAATTGATTTTGCTAACCGGCATCGACGGGGTACAATAAGGGTCAATTTTTCGATTTCCAGTAGGGGTTTAATCGTGTCAGGAAAAGAGCTTCGCGACGCCGGTGGGTCGCTTATGGTCGTGCGCCCAACCATGCCGCATCTCAAACGCGGCGTGTGCTACGTCATGTTCGCTTTCGAAGTCGGAATGTCGATTAATCTCGATAAGACGGCTGCTCGCCTCAAGCAGGATGTAGAGCGTACGAAGTTTCGGCGCAATCGACGCTCACCGAAGTATTTCGACTACGATCCTCCTCCGCTCAGACTCTCGCAGCACGGGCAGCAGATGAATGTAGGGAAGTTCTTCACCAGGCCCCAGGCGGAGCTGACCCTGTTCGATTTCGGCGGGGTCTCGGTGATGTATGCGATTGATATCTCCGGTCCGCTGAGTCACCTGATTGAGCTCGGAGAGGTGCTGTACGACAACGCATTCCTTCTGCACGATGCGCGCGAGCGGGTCAACCAGCTGGTGAGCGAGGTGGGCGATGCCGTGTCTCGACCACGGGTGAGTGATGCGGTCGAGGATTTCCTGGTGTATCACTTCGAGGCCTTTGAAGGTGAGGAGGGTGCGGCGCCGCTTATTGAATCGCATCCTCGTGAGTTCGCGCGTCTCCTACGCGCCGAGGGAGAGGACTTGAGCGACGAGGAGGTAAAGGAGGCCGTTGGTACTCGCACCTCCTACGGACGTAGCGACTGCGCTGTCATGGACTGGAGCGGTGCGCTTTTCTTCGGGGAGAGCGTCGAGGACGTGGTCGCCGTGCTCGAATTCTGTAACGTGGAGTTCCTCGAGATGCGGTTCCTCGACGAGCAGCTCGACGATTACCTCGAGAAAGCTTACCAGGTGCTGACTACGGGGAAGAAAACCGACGGCGATCTTGCCAAAGTGGCGCGCCTGCAGGTTGATTCCGCCTTGCTGTACGAAGCGGTCGAGAACGCGCTCAAGCTCTTGGGAGATCAGTACCTAGCGCGGGTGTATTCGCTGGCCTCGGCGAAGTTTCACCTTCCTGAATGGAACGCGAGCATCTTGCGTAAACTGGACACCCTCGACAGCATCTATCAAAAGCTTTCGGATCGGGCGGCTCAGCGCCGCTCGGAGGTGCTCGAGTGGATCATCATCTTCTTGATCCTCTTCGAGGTGGTGTTGGAGATCTGGGATCGGTTCATCAAGGACTGGGCGACTACGTAATAGCGAGCAATCTATAAACCTTTGGAGTTTGCTGTTGGACGGCCTCCTTGTTTAGCCAAACGTGGTGTTGAGATCTTGCCCTGGAGCGCCTGTAGTGGTTTTATTGACGGGTGCGGTTCTCAGTTCTCTCCTCCGGTAGTAAAGCAAACTGTACCTTCGTCGAAGCAGCGGGGAAGCGTTTCCTCGTGGACTGCGGGCTGTCGGGCAAACAGGCCGAGCTTCGCCTTGCCGAGATAGGGGTCGATCCCGCCTCGCTCAACGCAATCCTCGTTACCCATGAACACGCCGACCACATCCACGGTGTGGCGACCTTGAGTCGTCGTTACGCTCTACCGGTCTACGCAAACGCCGGTACGATGGAGCGCATCAGTAAGCCGCGGGGTAGGGAGATCTTCACGACAGGGGTCGATTTCTGCGTCGGGTCTGTTGAATGCACCCCGTTCAGTATCGCGCACGATGCTGTCGACCCGGTTGGGTTTTCTATTCGGGCAGAGGGTTTCAAGCTGGTCATTCTCACCGATCTGGGTCGTGTGACGACTCTCGTACGGGAGCACGTTAGGGGCGCACATGCAATTCTGCTCGAGTCGAACCACGACCAGGAGATGCTGCAATCGTGTAGTTACACCTGGGAGCTCAAGCAGCGGATCGCCTCGACTCACGGGCACCTGTGCAACGAGACTGCAGGACAGCTCATCGAGGACATTATGCACCCGGAGCTCTTTCATATTGTGTTGGGGCATCTAAGCGAGAACTCCAACACTCCTACATTGGCGCTCGACTGCGCGAATCGCTACGTTACCCGGTGCGGTGAGCGGGCTCGTGGGCTCAAAACCTTGTTGCCGGGCTCAATTTACCAGAGTTTGCCGTGCCTTGAGCTTGATGGCGGGCACCCCGACGGGGTAACCTCGATGCCGAACCTGGCTGCCGTGGCCGGGTAATCACGCAAAGGACACGTTAACACCGATGATACCCCGTTACACCAATCCGGAGATGGCGGAGGTGTGGTCCGATGAGGCCCGCTACCGCATTTGGCTCGACATCGAACGTTATGGCCTTGAGGGGCTCGTCAAGGTCGGCAAGGCGCCCGCCGAGGCGCTCGCAGCCTACAACGACAAGGCGAACTTTTCTGTTGATCGAGTGTTGGAGATTGAGAGCGAGGTCAAGCACGACGTCATCGCGTTCCTTACGAACGTAGCCGAGTATGTAGGGCCGCTGTCGCGCTTTGTGCATCGCGGAATGACCTCGAGCGATGTGGTCGATACCTGCTTGGCGGTCCAGATGCGCAGAGCCGGCTTCAAGATGCGGGAGGTTCTCGAAAAGGTCATGGAGACGCTCAAGGAGCGGGCAGTCGAGTTCCAAAGCACCGCATGTATCGGTCGCTCTCACGGTATTCATGCCGAGCCAACGACCTTCGGCGTCAAATTAGCTGGGTGGTACGCGGAGTGTCGCAGGCAGCTCAGGCGGCTGGATGCATCTATCGAGACTATTTCTGTCGGTAAGCTCTCCGGGGCTGTGGGTACCTATGCTGGTATCGATCCGAGCGTAGAGGCGCTGGTGATGGAGAAGCTTGAGCTGGTACCCGAGACCGTGGCCACGCAGGTAGTGGCGCGAGATCGACACGCAGAATACATGGCCTGCCTGGCGGGAATCGCCTCATCTATTGAGCGTTTCTCCGTGGAGATTCGCCATCTGCAGAGAACCGAAGTACGCGAGGTAATGGAAGGCTTTACGGCGGGTCAGAAGGGATCCTCGGCGATGCCTCACAAGAGGAATCCGATCTTGAGTGAGAACCTGTGTGGCCTGGCGCGCTTGGTCCGCTCATATGCTGTGGCGAGCTTCGAGAACGTCGCTCTGTGGCACGAGCGCGACATCAGCCACAGTTCGGTCGAGCGGGTGGCTGTGCCGGATGCTTGTATCGCGCTGCACTTTATGTTGGTGCGATTTGAGGGGTTGATTCGCAACCTGGTCGTCTCTCCGGAGCGGATGTTAGAGAACTTGGAGATGACGCGAGGCACGGTGTTCTCTGGGCACCTGCTCTTGGCGTTGGTCGATAAGGGGATCTCGCGAGAGGAGGCTTATGCTATCGTGCAGAAGCACGCATTGGCCGCCTTTGATGGCGGCGCCACTTTGCGCGAGCGTGTGCAGCAGGACGCAAAGATAACGGCGGTCATGAGTTCGGATGAGATGGCGGCGGTGTTCGATCTCTCGCGACATCTGCGCGAGGTTCCGCGAATCGTGTCGAGAGCGCTGGCTTTATAAGTTTTTGGTGGGGAGAAGGGATATGCGATTTCAAGTACTAGTTCGACTCAAGGCTGGCGTGCTCGATGTTCAGGGCAAGGCTATCGAGACGGGGCTCAAGGACAAGCATTTCGAAGGATTCAAGAACCTTCGAGTAGGACGTGTTGTAGAGCTCGAGGTAGAGGGTGTTGCGGCCGACAAGGCTCGTGAGCAGGTTCACGAAGTGTGTCGGCTCCTGCTCGCTAATCCGGTCATCGAGGAGTACGAGATCAAGGAGGTCGCGTGAAGGTAGCCGTTGTCGTATTTCCAGGTACCAATTGTGATCAAGACGTGCTGCGCGTTTACGGCGAGCTGCTCGGAGCGCAGGCGTACCCAGTGTGGCACAGGGATACCGATCTCGGTGGGGCCGACCTCGTCGTGCTTCCGGGTGGATTCTCCTACGGAGATTACCTACGTACAGGTGCGCTAGCCAAACTCTCTCCCGTAATGGGCTCCGTTAAGGCTTTCGCGGATCGCGGCGGGCGAGTGCTCGGTATCTGTAACGGCTTTCAGGTGCTGTGCGAGGCAGGCCTGCTGCCTGGAGCGCTCCTAGAGAACGTCGGTCGGCGCTTTCTTTCTCGCTTCGTGCATATCGCGGTCGATTCGAAGCGCTCGTTCTTTACTCAGGGGCTCGAGTCGCGACAGGTCATCACATGCCCGATAGCGCATTTTCAAGGTAACTACTTTGCGGACCCAGAGACGCTGAGGGAGCTCGAAGATAACGGGCAGATCGTGTTTCGCTATAGCACCGCGAGTGGCGAGGTTCTGCCCGCCGATCTCGAGGTGAATGTGAACGGTTCCTGTCTCGCCATCGCGGGAGTGAGCAACCGTGCCGGTAATGTGGTCGGATTGATGCCGCACCCCGAGCGGGCGGTTGAGCCCCTGATAGGGTATGTCGGCGGATCGAGCGGGCTGGAGCCCTTCCGAGCGGCGGTATCGGGATAGTCTTTCGCTTTTTTTATCGACGCAGCGCTCGGATCGCCGCTGAAGTCGCGAGCACGAGCGCTGCGCAACCTACCATAAGCAACCCTAGCCAGACGGCAGGACGCAGCGATACCTTGTCGGTGTCAACGCGCCGGTCTGAGCCCTCCGCTACTTCGAAGGTGCGGGCGATCTCGGCGAGTCTGGGACGCGAATTGGAAAAGTTCTCGGCGGTGTCGAGCAAGGTCAGGGTGAAGGTTCGCGTGGGGCTGTCGATGATCGAGATGATCGCCATCATGGGTGTTCCGAGCGTCGTGTAGTTCACCAGCGCAGTGAAGGTACTCCGATTATCCGTAGTGCTCGTTCGAGCCTCGAGTATGCGCGCGTCGGTAAGGCCAACTCTTTGATAGCTTTGCACAATTGCTTCAGCGCGAGAGGTCTCGGAGTTCGAGATGGCAGCGGAAGCACGCGCCTCCCACGCGATGGTGGCAGTTGGAAAACCGCCGGATTTCCGGCGGAAAGTACACAGTATGGATGGGTGCTGGACGGTGATCTGCTCCCAGCTTGTGTCGAGCTGCAGGTGCACCTCCTTGATCTCACCGCACTCAAATCTGGAGGTCTCGGCCTGCGACTCGGGCACGACCGTTGCGATTGCAGACAAGAGAAACACGCAGCGCAAAAGCGTGCATATGACTCGCGACGAGATGAATGTTTCGAGAGTGCTTGGTTTCTTCGCGCGGGTTTTTCGCATGATTTCCGCAGTACAACGTAAAATTTGATATTGATCTAATATCTCAGATGTCACTATCATCCGCGATGTCAGCTCTTTTCGGCGAGAGCTTTTGTCGTGTTTTCATCGAAAAGACGGGAAAAAGTCGCGAAAAAAGCAGAAGACCGATAGAAGTAGTTCGTGCAGTGTGAAAGCAAGCGCTAGTCGGAATGCTCCCACTACGACGGTTTGTTTTGACACACTCAACGCTCGCGGTCCTGTCGAAAGGTGGGGTTGTGGGTCCGCCCGCTTGTTAGAGGTGAGGGTTTTTTTGAAACTCTGACCAGGCAGGGCAGGCGGGTTGAAGCACGGTTTGTATAGGTATTGTAAGTACCATCTAATTAGGAGAACTAACGTATGGCAAAGAAGCCAGCGAAGGCCAAGAAGCCCGTGAAGAAAATAGCTGCAAAGAAGGCTGTAAAGCCAGCTAAGAAGGCAGCTCCAGCGCCAGCTAAGAGCGTTAAGTCGGCTCCGGCTGCTGCTCCGAAGGCTCGTGTAGTTGCTAAGCCACGGAACACATCGACTCTCAGCTTCACACAGTCGGAGTTCGTAGAGAACATCCGTGCATTCTGTGGTCTCAACAAGCGCTCTGAGGCTCGTCAGTTGGTAGAAGACATCGCTCTCTTCGTAACTGAGTCGCTCCGCAAGGGCTACAAGATCCCGCTCATGGGCCTCGGCAAGCTGTACGTGCGCGAGACCAAGGCTCGTCAGGGTCGTAACCCTGCGACCGGCGAGATCATCAACATCCCTAAGAGAAAGCGAGTGAAGTTCACTCCAGCTAAGGCTCTCAAGGAGAGAGTATTGTAATCCACTAGTGGATTGTGATGCTTGAAAGGGGCGGGGAGGCTACGGTCTTCCCGCCCTTTTTTGTTGTGTGAGCGACAAGGTGCGAGATGGCGTGAATTAAGGTAGCCTGGAGCTATGACTGAAGAAACAGTAACGAACGAGCCTACCCGAGAAGCGATAGTAGAGGCGTTGAAGACAGTTGAAGATCCCGAACTGTTCCTCGACATCTGGTTTCTCGGTTTGATCTACAATATCGGGATTGACGGCGGAGACGTGGTGCTCGACATGACATTCACCTCTCCGATGTGTCCGGCGGGGCCGCAGCTCAAGCACGAGGTTACAACCAAGGTGGGAGCGGTTGCAGGCGTGAAGAGCGTCGTGGTGAACATTACCTTTCAGCCGCCGTGGGAGCCTTCCGACGAGGTTAAAGGCATGCTCGGCATGATGTAAACGTGAGGGAATAGGAGGCAGCACGTGCAGATCTCACAGGATCAGGCTGAGTTGAAGGATCTCGTCCGTAGGTTCCTTTCGGAGAAGGTTACCTCGGAGTACGTACGGGAGCGGATTCGCTCCGGAACGCGGCACGACCCAGAGTTCCTCAAGGGGCTCGGAGAGTTGGGGTTGGACGAGGGCTTCGCGGGAGATCCTCCACTTTTTTCCTTTGTTGAATTGGCGCTCGTTGCCGAGGAAGCCGGGCGTGTCGTGCTGCCCGAGCCGCTGGTCGAGCGTCTTTTTGGGGCGTACCTAGTTCCGAGGTTGTTAGCCCCTGAGGATCGTGCGCGATATTCGAAGGTGGTCTTCGAAAAGGAACTCGTTGCGTATGCGCCGCCTGCGTGTTGCGAGCTTTCGACCGCCGACTCAGGGGTTGTTTCGGGTGAAGTGCTGTGGGGCTTCGGTATCGAGGGCGCCTCACGGCTTCTGGCCTTCTCTGGCTCGAAGGATGGCCGTTGTGCGGTTGTCGTAGATCTTCTCGGTCAGGGGGTGACACGAGCGCAACGCGCGTCGTTGGACCTCACCACCGCGCTCTCGGGTGCGTCGCTTGCTGGTGTTGCCGCGACGACATTGAGTGCAGAGGGCTCGAAGGTCGTAGAGGATTGCTTCGAGATCCTCAAGGCGTGCGAGGTGTTCGGCGCATGCGAGCATGTTATCGAGATGACGCTCGAGTACGTCAAGACGCGTGAGCAGTTTGGGGTGCCGATCGGCAGCTTTCAAGCGATTCAGCATAAGCTCGCTGATATCTATGCGCAGGCTGAGGCGTTAGGAGCTCTGTGTCGTTTCGCCGCCTGGACGGTCGAGCATTCACCTGATCAACGCGGATTAACAGCCCGAGCGGCAGTGCTGCAGGCCGCCACGATGGGACCACAGATCTGTGAGGGAGCGTTGCAGTGTCACGGTGGCATCGGCTTTACCTGGGAGTACGATCTACACCTGTATCTGAGACGTGCAAAGGCGCTCGAGGCTGCTTTCGGCCTTACCGAGGGGCGCGCAGATGAACTTCTCGAGCGGGGACGGGGTTAATCGAGCGGGGGTGGGTAAGGTTTGCCCACAAAGGTTTCTCTATGTAGGGTCCCGGCTAGGGACACGGGGCAAATCCGTATTCAGTCTCCAAAAGCTCACACCATATGTGAATGACTGTTATGTGAACCTCTTGAATCCTTTCGGTCTCGGATGACGGTATGACTATGGAGCAGTCTGCGATCTTTGCCAGCTCGCCTCCGTCTTTTCCGCTCAAGGCGACGATCTTCGATCCTTTGGCTTTGGCTGCCTGAGCGGCGCAAAGCACGTTCTTGGAGTTTCCCGAGGTCGAGATCGCCACGAGCAGATCCTTGTCGCCGCAGAAAGTTTCCGCGTAGCGGCCGAAGGCCTCGTCGAAGGAGAAGTCGTTGGCCCAGCAGGTCAAGGTGCCTGGATCTAAGAAGTGAAGTGCTTTTATGCCAGGACGAGTGCGCTTGTAGCGCGCCACCAACTCTTCGCACAGATGCATCGCGTCGCAGGCCGACCCGCCGTTGCCACAAGCGTAGATGGTACCGCCAGCTTTGGCACAGTTCGCCAGCATGGCTGCCGATGTCGAGATCGCTGAGACGAGGTGAGCATCACTGCAAACCTTCTGTTTCAGGTTTATGGATTGGTCGAGAAGTGTTGTGATTTTTGATTCCATAGGCCTCTATACAGAGGGTAGCCTAGAAGCAACGATGCGTAAATCGGGTAAGACTCCCAAAAGAGGGAGTGGCGCTCGAATGGCTGTTTAACTACACTCTGAGGCTTGTAATAGCTGTTCGATGAGCAGTACTCAACCCGCTCTGTGGGGCCTTCCGGGCTCTTGGGGCTCTATCCGCTACATAGGTTTCGCAATGAACGAATACAAGGTCTGGCTCGCCAAATTGGTCACAATCGCCCTCATCATTGTGTTCTTTGTGCCTTTGGTAGGCGGGGTTGTAGCCGTCTTAGGAAAGGGAGTCGGAGGGCCTCCTGTCGCAGTTGTAGAGCTCCATGGGGTTATCGAAGATGCTACCGAGGTGCTCGGAGCGCTCTACAAGCAGGTCGCTGACAAAGAGATTCCAGCTATCGTGTTGCGAGTGGACTCGCCAGGTGGAGCTGTTGCCCCATCTGAGGAGCTTTACAATGCGGTCAAGCGCCTTAAGGCGCAGAAGCCTATCGTGGTTTCGATGGGGTCTCTCGCGGCGTCAGGAGGACTGTATGCCTCTCTCGCTGCGTCGCGCATCTTCTGTCAGCCGGGAACGCAAACCGGTTCCATCGGGGTAGTAATGCAGGTTCCCAACTTTACGACCATTGCCGACAAGGTTGGGTTTAACATGATAACCGTTAAGAGTGGTGCTCTGAAGGATGTAGGGAATCCCTTTCGACCGATGAGCGATTCGGACCGCACGTTTCTGGAGGGCACAGCCAACAAGGTGCATTCGATCTTTATCAGGGCGGTGGTGGAAGGGCGCAATCTCCCGGAGTCGAAGGTGCGCCAGTTCGCAGATGGTCGCGTGATCCTCGGGACTGAAGCGAAGGAGCTCGGACTAGTAGACGAATTCGGTGACGTCTATGACGCAGCTCGCGAGGCGCTCAAGTTGGCGAAGGTCGACCTCGGAGCAACCGAGCAGCCGAGGCTCGTGTACGCCAACAAGAAGAAGGGGAATTTTGCAAAATTGCTCGAGGGTGCCAGCTCTTTGTCAGACATGGTGACTCAGGAGGTCGTGCCGACCTTCAAGTATCTCGCCTTCTAGGAAAAGGTCTACAAGCGATCGCTGAGGTCGGAGTGTTGGAGTGCTATGGGCGGTGTGTGTGTTGCGGGAATCGGTACGGAGGTCGGAAAGACGGTCGTCTCTGCGATTTTGTGCGAGGCTTTAGGGGCAGAGTACTGGAAGCCCGTCGCTAGTGGACTCGAGGACGGTCCGTCAGACAGCGATATCGTATCTTCGCTCATAGCGGATGCGGGTAATCGAATTCATCCGTCACGGTACCTCTTTGCCAAGAGTCTCTCTCCTCACATTGCAGCGGCACTCGAAGGGGTGACTATCGACCTCTCAGAGCTGAGCATTCCAGCCACTGAAAGACCGCTAGTGGTTGAGTTGGCAGGAGGTGTTCTGGTTCCGTTGAACGACGAGCACACCAATCTGGATCTGATTGTGAATTTGGGGCTACCTGTTGTGGTGGTTTCGCGACACTACCTTGGAAGTATCAATCATACGCTTCTTACGCTCGAGGTGCTGCGCAGCCGCGGAGTCGCGATTCGAGGTATCGTCTTTAACGGGCAGGAGCTGCCTGATACCGAACGGATTATCGCTCGGCTCGGGAAGGTGGAGGTTCTCGGACGGGTGCCGCATCTCGAAGAGCTTTCGCGAACTTCAATTCACGCCCAGGCGCAGTCGATGACTGTCGGAGTGTAGAGATGGGTTCTGATCTTCTCGTGCGCGACGCTCGATCTGTCTGGCATCCGTTCACTCAGGTGGAGCTCGCCGATCCCCCTCTGCCGGTCGTTGCAGCACGCGGTACCAGGCTGATCCTCGAAGATGGCAACGAGCTTATCGATGGCATCTCCTCATGGTGGTGCAATACGCATGGGCATGGGCATCCTGAACTGGTTCGAGCGGCAGCCAGCCAGATGGAGACTCTCGATCACGTTATTTTCGCAGGCTTCACTCACGAACCTGCTGTTTCGTTGGCGGAGGAGCTCGTGGCGGTGCTTCCGCACCGCTTCGACAAGGTGTTCTTCACCGACAACGGCTCGAGCGCTGTGGAGGTCGCGCTGAAGATGTCCGTGCAGTATTGGCACAACCAGGGGCAGCGCCGAACCAAAATCGTCGCGCTCGATCACAGTTATCACGGTGATACCTTCGGTGCTATGGCTACTGGTGCGCGCGGGATCTTTGCTGCGCCGTTCGAGGATATGTTGTTCGGCGTCGACCGTCTCTCTACGGAAGGAACCGAAGAGGATCTCGCACGGTGCCGGGAGCTGTGTGCATCTGGTCAAGTCGCTGCGTTTATCTTCGAGCCGAAGGTTCAAGGGGCCGGAGGTATGCGCGTTTATCCATCGGCGGTGCTCGACTCGTACCTTGATCTCTTTCGGGCTCACGGTGTCGTGTGTATCGCAGACGAGGTCATGACAGGATTCGGTCGAACGGGGCCGCTCTTTGCATGCGCAGAGATGCGCAATCCGCCGGACGTAATCTGTCTGTCTAAAGGTCTTACTGGGGGAACGCTCCCACTAGCCGTAACGGCCTGCCGCAACGAGATCTTCGAGGCTTTCCGGTCACGTGAACATTCTCGGACCTTCTTTCATGGGCACACATACACCGCTAATCCTGTAGCATGCGCCGTTGCGCGGGCGAGTCTCAAGTTGACGCTAGCTGCGGCGTGTGAGGCTCGCAGAGCTGAGATTCAGCGACGCCACACGGCGTTCCTCGAACGGCTCACAGAGTTCTCGCATATCACAGAGCCTCGAGTGGCGGGAACTATCGTGGCTTTCACGGTTCAGGATCCGAAGTCGCAAGGGTACACGAGTAGTGTGGCTCAGCGGGCCTTACGATTCTTCCGCCAACGAGGAGTGCTCCTGAGGCCGCTCGGAAATGTTGTGTACTTTATGCCTCCTTACTGCATTTCAGATGCAGAGCTGGAGGTGGTGTACGACGCAATAGTCGATTTCTGTCGCTTTGAGACAGAGGGCTAGAGGGTCACGAGGCCTGAGTCGAATCGTCAGTGTTCTTGTTGAGGATGTAGGCTACCCACGCCAAAGGTAGGAAAAAAGAGCCTTTGACGAAGAGGTACATAATAAGAATTCGAAAAATTTCTGCCTTGGTGCTCATACTACCGAACCGTACTGCAAACTGCGAAAAGTGTATGGGCGAGTAATAACGCCGCTCAACTCGCTCATCACAAGAGAGTTGTGCCGAGAGTATGACAAAACGTGACATACTACTCTATGATCTGCGCCGTGATATAGAGATAATATATATATGATGAAAGGTTTATGTATCTTAGATGGGCGTTTGAAGCCCTCCGAGTGACATTAGGGAAGCGCGGCAAAACCTACCCCATAGTCTCACTTTTGAAATAACCACGTGAACGTGCTCGTGCTCGTAAACGTGAACGTACCCGAAAAACTTGAGGTTTTTGTTTCGGGTACGTTTACGTTCACGTTCACGAGCACGTTCACGTGCGAGGAAACATAGGTTTTGCCTCGCTTCCTTAGGGTTATACCCCTCGCTGCTCTCACTGTTCCCTTTGTTTACTGCGCAGGTGGGTCTGAGATTGCTATCTGTTAAAGGCACTATCGCCAAGCTTCTTTTTGGTATTTCGCTCAGGCATTGTGCTCTTGATCGACAACGAGTGGGACCACGATAACCTCCGCGCCCTTCAAGGCGGATTCGACGTCGCTCCTGATGTGGCGCGCTATGTCGTTTACCTTGGCAAATGTTTGCAGCGGAGCGAACGAGATAAAGAGTTCCACGAATATGCGCTTGCCGGTTCGTCGTGAGCGTATTTTGTGAATGTCGAGGTACTGGCTTCGGTAGCTTTTGAGGACTTCGCGAATGGGGACCTGTAACGACTCTTCGAGGGCGCAATCGATTAAGTCAGGAAAAGAGGAGGAGACGAGAGCGTATGCCGACCAGAGCATAAAAAGGGAAAGAAGGACCGAGCCGAGCCCGTCAAAGTACACAGACCATTCGAGCGAGCCGAGAAATAGAGCAGCGCCGAGCGAGAGGGATACCACCATGGTAGCCGCAGTCTTGGCTCGAAAGAGTCTCCGCTGAGCATCCGATACCGGCGACGCATGGCGTTTGAAGGATCGGTGATTGGTGATCCACAGAAATAGGTTGCCGAGTACGGAAAGTACGGCGAGAACAAAACCAAACTCAGCGCCGACCACCGGTTCAGGAGCCAGGATACGATGAATGCCCGACACAAAGCACAGCAAGAAGGTCACGAACAGCGCCCCTCCTACCGCCATGCAGGAGAGCTGCTCGAGCTTTCCGAAGCCGTAGTTGAAATGTTTCACATCTGAGCGCGCGACTTTTTTGAGGATGAACCACGAAATGAGAATAGCCACGAATTCGGTAGAGCACCGCAAGAGATCTGCGACAAGAGTCATCGAGTTGGATATGACCGTGGCATAGGCCGAGGGGATCAGGGAGATGAAGGTCGTGACGACTGCGAGCAGAACAAGCCGCTCTCGCTGGACTGCTTCGGTGGTTGCGCTGCTATCTTCACTGTTCATCGACAGATGATCTCTCTGCATTATGTGATCGGTTCAAAGCGGGCGGTAAAGTGCCTCAAAAAAGGGGGCTCGTAAACGATTCGCATGCCCCTGAGGGTGTTCTTCGAGGCAACGATCTCCTGCATACCTTCTAGGATATAATCGAAGTGGCTTTGTGTGTAGACCCTTCGTGGAAAAGCGAGTCGCACGAGCTCCATGGACGCCGGGACGAAGCCTTCGGGGGCGCGGCTCTCATCGGTGTATCTTCCGAACATGGCGGAGCCGATCTCGCACGAGCGGATCCCTTCGGCTAGGTAGAGTTCGCATGCCAGCGCTTGGCCAGGGAACTGATGCGGCGGAATCTGCGGAAGAAAGCGTTTGGCGTCGATATAAACGGCGTGACCGCCCGGTGGTTGGACCGTCGGAATACCGAGTCGGTTGAAGCCGTCAGCCATGTAGCGGGTAACCGCGAGGCGGTACTCGAGGTACTGTTCGTCGAGTACCTCTTCGAGCCCGACTGCGAGCGCCTCGAGGTCGCGGGCAGCAAGCCCGCCGTACGTTGGAAAACCCTCGGTGAGGATCAGGAGCGAACGTAGCGTGTCGAGCCAGGTGTCGCTCCGAAGAGCGATGAAGCCTCCGATGTTAACCAAGCCGTCTTTCTTGGCGCTCATTATGCAACCGTCTGCTAGCGAGAAGATCTCTTCGGCGATCTCGCGTACGGTTCTACCGCTTTGCCCAGGCTCGCGTTGTTTGATGAAGAACGAATTCTCGGCGAAACGACAGATGTCGATCATAAACGGGACGCCGTGCCTTCGGTAGAGAGTCGCAGCCGCGCGGATATTTTCGAGCGATGCCGGTTGTCCGCCACCAGTATTGTTGGTGATCGTGAGCATACCGAAAGGCACCTGGTCGCTCTCCTCTTCGAGGAAGCGATCGAGCCTTTGTAGGTCGATATTCCCTTTGAACGGATGGAGACTCGAGGGATCGCGACCCTCTGCGATGACGAGATCGACCGCCTCGGCGCCCATCTGTTCGATGTTTGCTCGCGTGGTATCGAAGTGGTTGTTCGACGGTATCTTCATGCCAGGCTTTACCAGCGCTTGGCACAGGAGTCGCTCGGCTGCTCGGCCTTGATGCGTGGGGATGACGAATCGATAGCCGGTCAGGCGCTGTACGACACCTTCGAATCGCGCGAAGCTGCGTGAGCCGGCGTAGGATTCATCGGCTATCATCATCGCCGCCCACTGAGCGGCGCTCATGGCGGTTGTGCCGGAGTCGGTGAGGAAATCGAAGGTGACTCGCTCCGCCGGTACGAGAAAGAGGTTGTGTCCGGCTTCTCGCAGGAAGCCCTCTCGAGCCGCTCTGGTGTGGAGCGCCAGAGGTTCGACCACCTTGATCTTGAAGGGTTCGATTATCGTGCGATGTTGCACCATTAGTGCCTACAATAGCATGTTCTCCGGTGTTGCGTCATGCGCTATGTTTGCTTAGTTCAGGTATCAAGGAGTCTTGTATGACGACCCACCACCTTTTCCCTATACCGGCGAGTATCGCCCAGGATGCCCTCATTACTCCGGCTAACTACGAGGAGCTCTACGCCCGTTCGGTTGAGGATCCGGAAGGGTTCTGGAGTGAGCAAGCCGCCAATGTATTGTCGTGGCACAAGCCGTGGGACTCGGTGCTCTCGTGGGATTTCGCCTCTGCCGCAGTTCGTTGGTTCGAAGGGGGACGTCTCAACGTCAGCGAAAATTGCCTCGACCGGCACCTCGCAGCGCGAGGAGAGAAGCCGGCGATTATATGGGAAGGAAACGAGCCGGGAGAGACACGTACGCTGAGCTATCGAGAGCTGCACTCTAAGGTGTGCGAGGCAGCTACGTTGCTCCGAGAGCTCGGCCTCAAAAAGGGGGACCGGGCAGCGATCTACCTTCCGATGATTCCAGAAGCCGCTATCTTCATGTTGGCGTGCGCGCGTATCGGGGTGATTCACACCGTTGTCTTCGCAGGCTTCTCAGCCGAGTCGCTTCGCGATCGGATTAACGATTGCGGATGCCGTGTCTTGATTACAGCCAACGAGGGGTTGCGTGGCGGGAAGGGCATTCCACTCAAGGAGACCTCGGATGAGGCAGTAGCCGCATGTCCTACTATCGAGAAGGTGCTAGTTGTACGGCGCACCGAGACGGATGTATCCATGCAGCTCGGACGGGACGTCTGGTATCACGAGGCGCTGTCCGGTCTCGGTGGCGTGGACAACTCGGCCCCAGAGAGCATGGAATCTGAAGATCCGCTCTTTATATTGTACACGTCGGGCTCCACGGGGAAGCCTAAGGGGGTCTTGCACACATCGGGTGGATATCTCTTGCATGCGACGTTGACGCATCGCTATGTGTTCGATCTGCGAGAGAGCGATGTCTATTTCTGTGCCGCCGATGTCGGATGGGTCACCGGGCATTCCTATGTAGTGTACGGTCCGCTGAGCAACGGTGCTACGACCTTGATGTTCGAATCGATACCGACCTATCCGGACGCAGGTCGGTATTGGGACACGATCGAGCGCCACAAGGTTACGATCTTTTACACAGCGCCCACCGCTATTCGAGCGTTGGCGAAGGAAGGAGAGCACTTCGTAAAGCGCTATGACCGGTCATCGCTCAGAATTTTGGGCACCGTGGGTGAGCCAATTAACCCCGATGCTTGGCTCTGGTATCACTCGGTGGTGGGCGAGGGGCGCTGTCCCGTTGTTGATACGTGGTGGCAGACCGAAACAGGCGGAATCTTGATCTCGCCCCTTCCGGGGGCTACTGCAACCAAGCCGGGGTCTGCGACGCGACCACTCTTCGGGGTTCAGCCGGTAGTGGTGGATGAGTCGGGAAAAGAGCTGCATGGAAACGGTGTGACGGGTCGATTGTGTATGAAATTCCCGTGGCCAGGTATGGCGCGTACGGTGTTTGGAGATCACGAGCGATTCGTTCAGACCTATTTTTCGACCTACCCAGGATATTATTTTACCGGTGACGGATGTCGGCGCGACGAAGATGGATACTACTGGATCACGGGGCGCGTTGACGATGTTCTCAACGTTGCTGGTCACCGACTAGGTACGGCGGAGATCGAGAGCGCCATCGTGCGCTCAGGGTTTGTGGCCGAGGCGGCCGTAGTCGGAGTTCCGCATGAGATTAAGGGTCTCGGTGTCGGAGCCTTCTGCGTGTTGAAAGACCACGCGGTGTTAGAGAGCGAAGCGCTCAAGGGGATCGTTCACACTGTGCGCGAAGTCATCTCGCCAATAGCAGCTCCGGACTTTATCTGGTTCGTTCCAGGATTGCCCAAGACCCGCTCGGGTAAAATTATGCGCAGGATCCTGCGAAAGATAGGGGAGGCCGAATACGAAAGTGTCGGGGATGTTTCGACCTTGGCGGAGCCTGCGGTCGTTGCGGAGATAATTCGGATTGTTAAGGCTTCTCGCGCGGAATAGTAAGCGACTATATCCGCTACGCATTCAGCAGGTCTACAACGTAGAGGCACACTGCTGCTGCTCCAGCGAGGATGATAACAGCAGCGAGGGCTACTAGAGAGCTTCGCCACTGTTTTATGGGGGCTACTCTCTTGCCATTGCTGCTACTTCTGCGTCGTAGCCGGATGGCGTTCCGTTGCTCTTCGTTTTGTGAAATGCAGGTGGCGCACAGGCGAAATGTGCTACCAGCAAAGGAACCGCACTGATAACACCCAGGCTCTTCTCGCACATCGCTCATAGCTACTGCGTTCACTCCGTAATGCTGTACTCGGCTGGTCTTCAACTGTGCTGAATGAATAGGCGGCAAAAAGTCGTAGCGCAGCCGTTCTCCTCTCGGCGCTCGTGGGCTATACGGACTTTTGCGCATCACTATAGGCCCGGTTATTTGGAGCGCTTCGCGCGAGGGCCAAGATCATTGAAAAATGGGAGTTAGCGCATGAAAACGGATGTCGCTGGGTATTGCAGTCTGTATCGGACCGGTTCACAGTACCCGAATGAATGTTGCCTTTTTTATCTCTCCGCATGGATTCGGGCACGCTGCGCGTGCTTGTGCAGTCATGAATGCGATCGCGCGTACGTATTCGAACGTGCACTTCGAGATCTTTACTCGGGTTCCCGTATGGTTCTTACAGCAGTCTTTTGACCCGGGGGTGCGCTTCGACTATCACGAGGTGCAGACAGATGTCGGGTTCGTGCAATCGAGTTCGATGGTCGAGGATTACGGGGCGACGATCGAAGCTCTTGGTCGGCTGTACCCGCTCTCTTCAGAGCTCGTGTCTGAGATCGCCTCGTTCCTCAGTAGTCGCGCCGTAGGGGTAGTGCTGTGCGACATATCGGTACTTGGTATAGAAGCTGCTTACAAGGCCGGGATCCCGTCGGTGCTCATAGAGAACTTCACGTGGGACTGGATCTACTCGGGATATGTTGATGTGGAGCCCCGCTTTGCGCGGTTCATCGATTACTTGGGGCCTTTGTATGGACAGGCAACGTTGCGTGTACAAGCCGAGCCGGTGTGTCGCAGGTCGAATGATGTAGCTGTCGTGAGCCCGATAGCGCGCCGGAGGCGGGCGGCTGAGGGGGTAGTGCGTGAGCTGCTCGGGATTACTAGCGATGCGACCGTCGTCTTGTGCAGCATGGGGGGTATTGCGGGGAAATTTTCGTTCGTTTCGCGTTTTGAGTCGCAGCCGGATGTGGTGTTTGTGTTGGCTGGCTGCGAACCCTCGTGCGACCTTCCCAGGAATGTAAAGGCGATCCCTCACCGCTCTGATTTCTACCACCCTGATGTGGTGGCGACGGCTGACGCGGTAGTTGGAAAGGTGGGCTATAGCACCGTTGCGGAAGCGTACTTTGGGCGTACTCAATTTCTCTACGTACCTCGGCCGCTCTTTGCCGAGTCGGAAGTCATGGAGCGTTTCGTGCAGGCAGAGCTCTGCGGATGTCCGATCGCACCGGACTGCTACGAGGATGGCTCGTGGATAGAGGACCTCCCGCACACATTGGAACCTCCCGACCAGTCGCCTTCAAGGATACACGATGGTTGCGATGACCTAGTCGCTGTACTAGCAACTGTTCTCGTGACCCTTGAATAGGGCAATCGAGAAGCCTTCGTTTAGGTAGTTATCGCTATGTGTTCTATGGGGATGATGCATCATCGGAAGAACATTCCATATGGATGGCAGCAGTCAAGTCCAAGATGGTCGAACACATCTGTAAAGATGGTGGCTCATGGCTCGAATGCTACGAACAGCGAGCCTCGGACTGTCACAGAATCGCACAAGATTTCGTGTATTCATGTATCGACAAAACAGCACGTACTGCTCCAGCAACAGTTGATAGTCAGGTCGCGGCGGCATTGTCCAAGTCGATGGTGGAGTGCTTTAACAAGCCCTTCGAGAGCAATTATGGGGCGTGGCAAAAACCTACCCCTGAGTGCCAAAAGCCGCCGAAACATCTTCAATAACAGCCTTTTCAGCTGCAGTGCTTGTCTCCACAGATAACGCGCGATCACGTATTCGAACCAGTGCTTCGACACTTAGCATGCAGGTCCGTATGACCGTGCTCACTGCCGAGCACGATCGATGCAGATTCCAGATATTTGAAGAGTCCGAAGCAGAGTAAGCTCGAAGAGAAGACGTTGGGGGCCTCTCCGTTGTATCGATGACTCGTAGGGTGCCAACTCCGAGTCGATTACGTATAGGGCTTAAGGGTGCTATATGAAGAGATTGAAGTACAGACATATGAGAATGCGAGCAGCGAGTCTCTCGCGCAGATTGAGCCGTGGGATTGGTGGCGGTTCTTTTCGCTCATTGCCGGAGAAGATAACGGCCGCGTATAACGTGCTCGAGCCGCTTCCGACAGCTATGATTATAACGGACACTTTCGGCTCGTGTGTCTTCGCCAACTCCCGAGCGCTCGATATGGCCGGATATTCCGAGGCCGACATGTTGGGAGTAGGGTGGCTTCAGTTTGTTCATGAGGCTGATAGACCCAATTTCGTGACTGGATGGTCACGCGCGCTCTCGGCTTCGACCGAGTATATCACCCGCCTGCGGGTCGTGGATGCCGACTCGAAGATTGGTTGGGTGTCGATGCGTGCGCGGCCCCTCCTCGGTGACGATGGTGAGGCCGTAGGGCAGGTGGGGATCTTCGAACCTGACGCATTGACCGGCCTCGGCACTCCACAGGTAGCTAGCCATCACTCGCATGTCGATGAACGCCTCGACGAGCAGTTGAAAGAGCAGCGCCGTCAGCTAGTAGAGGCAGAGCGCACCTTGAGAAGCGAACGTGAGGTGCTTGCACGTATCAAGGATGATTTCTTGTGTACGGTGTCGCACGAACTACGCACACCGCTCCATGCGATCCTCGGATGGTCGCAGATCCT
Organism: Bdellovibrionota bacterium; assembly: GCA_044337105.1. Classification (GTDB taxonomy): domain Bacteria; phylum Bdellovibrionota_C; class UBA2361; order UBA2361; family OMII01; genus OMII01. The sequence continues at coordinate 36,755 of JBIIOE010000019.1, forward strand.
CAGTAAGCAACAGGGCGGCGATGCTACGGTAGAGCGCTCAATTGAGGTCATTCAGCGTAATGGGCATGCGCTGGCGAGGTTGCTGGAGGACATGCTCGATATGAAGGGGGTTTTGAGCGGTGCCATGCAGCTCTGTGTCGAAGAGCTCGACCTGACCCTCGTTGTGCAGAGTGTTATCGCATCTCTGTCGCATGCGGCACAAACTAAGGGTGTGTTCGTGTCGTGTTCGGCCAAGGGTGGGAGTGAGCGGATAGTCGCGGACGAGATGCGCCTCAAGAAGATCGTATGGAATCTACTATCGAACGGAGTGAAGTTCACGCCGGCGGGTGGAGCTGTACACATTGACCTGCAATTCGATGCTGAGGAGGCTCGTATTACCGTCTCGGATACCGGATGCGGGATTTCATCTGAGTTTTTTCCGCGACTCTTTGAGCCATTTAGGCAGGCTGATGGATCGACCACACGTACTCACGGAGGCTTGGGAATGGGGCTCTCTCTAACGCGCCATCTCGTGGAACTTCACGGGGGGAACATCGCAGCTCGCAGCCAAGGGCTGGGTTGTGGTGCGACGTTTTCAGTAGTCATCCCTCGTAATCGAGATACGTGCGTTGATAGTGGCCCGCCTTCTCTGCCTTGTGAGCAGAACCATCGGAGATGCGAGCACTCTATGTGAGAGGTTTCGTAGAGTGCGGCAAGAATAGAACAGGACCGTATATCCCTGTTCGATACTAGACAGGAGGTATACTCCCGCTCTTCTCGCGGCACTCTACGTCTACGGAGCCCTTTCTCCGCGGCCTGTTAAAGGCCGGGCCGGCTTCCCTCTCCACGACCCCATGTGCGCTCGCTCTCCGACATCTGGCGTAGCTGGCGATTCACTGATGATACGCAGGTAGGTGAGAGGTGTCGCCAAATCTTCTCTGCAGTCGCCTGCTCCTCGCGCTGGATCGATTGCGCCAACGTCGCAGTCTGGTGGTCGCCGACGGTCTCGCACGACACCTTGAGCGCTTCGTACATCGCAATTTCACTATTCTCGACTGCGTAGCAGATGATCAGGTTTTGCGTGTTCTTGTCCTCTTCCTCCTGTCCGATCTGAGCGCCTCTCGGAACCATGCCGAACACATGCGCCCATATACTCTTAATAGTTGAGGGAGAGCCACCGAGTTCCTGCAGCCTTGCAATGAGGCGCTCGTACTGGCTTCGTGTCTCGTCAGCATGCTGAGCGAAAAGCTGTTGTACATTTGGGTCGTCGCCCTCCTGTGCCATAGAGCGTAGTTGGCTCTCGAAGTTTTTCTCAGCCGCGATAGCGTCCTGTAGATAGCGCTGGATCAGTTCAGTAGATGACGAAATGGCCATAACGGTCTCCTTTTTGAAGCGATTCGATCGGTGCTTCTCTGTTACGATCGCACTATGCCGAGCGATTCGTGCCAGGTGCTATGAGGGAGAGCAGTGGCATTCATGCGAGATTTAGCCGCTCAATGAGATGTGCGAAGTATAGTGCAGGGGAGTCTGTTCTATCGGGGATGTGTGTAACAAGAAGATCGTGTCGGTAGCCGACACGGCCAACACCCCATAGAGGCAAGTTATCGATTGCTCACCTCTCGGGGCTTTCTCAGCGCTTCTTGATGTCGAAGGAGAGGGTCTTGGCCGGGCTCTGCTCCACGTCGAAGCGGCGTTTGTCGTACCACTCGACCATCTGAATGCTTGAGTGCCGTGAGAACTCTTGAACCTCTCGGTGTGGAACGCCGTCTGCCAAGAGCTTGGTTATCGCGGTGGCTCGGGCAGAGTGCGGTGTGGCGTACGGACCAGCACCAGCCGCGATACACGACTGCTTGAAGAGTAGATAAACGCCAGTGTCTGACATAGGTCGTGTGGTGGCGGTCTTGCCTGCTTGGCCGGTGAAGCTCACGAACAGGTGGTCCGCATCGCCTGCACCGTTAGCCTTGCGCTCGTTTATGTACTCCCACAGCAGATCGGCCGCCCAGTTCGGGAGCGCTTGCTGGGCGTCTTTCTTGGCCTTCGTGTAGCGTAGGTAGAGAAATGTTGTGCCAGAGCTGGTGCGGCGCACGTCGCCAATCCTGAGCGCGACAACCTCGCTGCGCCGTAGTCCGCCGCCAAAGAGGATGGCGAGTATAGCGCGGTCTCGGCGGCCCTTTGGTGCGCTTGCGTCAGGTACTGAGAGGATCTCCATGACCAGGTCGAACTCGATCATTTGAGTAGGGCGCTTGCGCCCTGCGTCTTTCGGCGGGGGAGGAACCTTGTCTACCTCGAAGGGGTTTTCTGTAATGCCAAGGTTGCTGGCTACGAGCATGCGGTAGATGCGTCGTAGGGCTGCAAACTTCTTGTGAATGGTGGCGTTGGAGAGGGTTGCGTCGAGGCCGTCTTTCTTGCGACCTTTTCCATCCGCGCGTTCGATTGTGATTCCGCGTTCTCGTGATGGCGCGTTTGTGCCGCGCGTAAAGCGTGGCTTCTCACCAGGCTGCGTGTCCAAATGCTTCCGGTAGGCGATGGCGTGTAGGTCGGTAGCCGAGAGGATGCGCTCCGCGGCGACTGGTGTCCCGGGCTCTGTCCCGAGAAAACGACACCATTCCGCGACGATTCCGGAATAGGTCACCCGTGTTGCGGGCGACTTCAGCGAAAGGAACGCTGATATGCGTAGCCATACCCGCTCAGGTGTGGAGCTTGGGGCGCGGCGGATAATTTCGGTCATGCCTTAATGGTACGGCGCGATACATGTTTGGGATAGGGGCATTTTTCTCTTGTATGCCTTGTAACGGGCGTTTCGGGGCCATTTTACGCCGATATCTGCATGCGAAGTCCCTCGGAATCGCATGCGGGAGTGGCCGGTAGCGTGAGCGCTGTGTTTGCAAGGATTCTCTCGGCGCTCCACAAAGCTGCGAAGGCATCGAGGATGTCATCGTCACGACAGGCCTTTCGCGGGATGGCAGCTCGAACCGCGGCGTATGCTCCGGGGAGGTATTTCTCGACGAGCTCTAAGCGCGCTAGTCGTCCAGCCTCGGTCTTCTTTGAGGGCATCGTGATCGACGGCGCCCATAGCGTGAATGAGAGCTCTGGGTGTACCTCGTGCATGGGAAAGGAGCGGTGTGGTGTTTGCAGTAGAGCGTCAGCCTCGCGGATCTTTTCGAGGATGTTCCAGGTCTGTTTCGAGATCGCTCGTCCATCTATCGCGCGCCCGAGGTCGCACGCCTCTCCGTAGGTTGCGCAGAGGAGAAGGGGGCGAATAGGGGCAGGGAAGACGCTGGATGAGCGCCCTCGCCCCAGCTGCTTGCGCGCCAGCGAGTCGCAAAGTCGCGCCCCGCGATCAGCTAGTCCTAGTGGAATGTCGATGGCAACCAGTGCCCAAGGGTCAAACAATAGTTCGTCTAGGGAGTGTAAGAGTAGGTGGGTGATCCGAGCTGAGGGGAGAGCGCGAACGAGCGCGAGCCACCCTCCAGGGCATCCATCTATACCGGCAATTAGGGGCATATGTGCGTCTATCTCACTTTGAGTTGCTCGGTCTAACCGGACAATCTTCTGAAGAAACCTTTTATTATAGGCTCATGTACGGGTCTAGTGGGCGCCAAAGGTCATGCTTGTGAACGCACCCGAGGCAGCATTCTCCAAAGCTGGGCGGCTGTGCTGACAAGAAGTTGCTGAAGCCACCCACACCACAGCTTGCACCGAGGTCCCTATTATGTAACTAGTTTTCTAGTTCTCGTAAAGTAAGCTAGGGTAAGGTGCTCCCTGCGGATGCGCTTGGCCCCTCTAGTGAAGTTCAAGCGGGTCTGTATTACGCTCGTGAG
>JBIIOE010000119.1:0-11139 GCA_044337105.1 Bdellovibrionota bacterium
TATGTGCTCTTGACGTTGTGTGTCTAAGGCATCTTTTTGTCGAGGCGGGCTCCTCGGTGTGTTCCCAGAGGTATGTGCTTCGGTCCCGTAGGCCCACAGGATGGCAATGAAGAGAGTTCGGCATAAAAAGCGAATCCCTGGTGGAAGAAGCGCTGCAGAATCGCGCGAGAGGCGCGAGAAACGAAGCAGGGCGAGAGACGATGCCGCTGAGGAGAAAGCCAGTTTACAGAGAAAAGAGGGCCTCTTCGAAGTCGAGGTCTTAGATGGATGGGGGCCCATCTGTAGAGAGGAGATTGGTCATCTTGTCAGCACGCAAGGAGCGCTGCTCCCGGTGCGGAGTCCTGGAGCGATACCCTTCGAGTATGCGGGCAGTCGAGCAAATGTCTTGAACCTGCGCACGGCAGTTGCCGTGTTCGAGTTGCTGTACTTCAAAGTTCCTCACCCGCTCTCGATCGTGCAAGAGGCTCATCTCGAGCGTCTTATTGGCGCGATAGCCGCTATTCGAGCGGTGTCACGATTCTCTTCCTTTAGGATCGGCGCAGCGGGTAGCGATTCTGACGTGTTTCGAAAAATTAAGAAGACGATAGCCGCCCATTCAGGCCTTGTGAACGACGAAGAGAACGGACAGATGTCGATTCGTTTTCGGCGCTCGCAATTGAAACCCTTCGGATGGGACGTGCTGATCCGACTCACTCCGCTGCCGCTTTCAGCGCGAGCGTGGCGAGTCGAAAATATGCCTGGAGCTCTGAATGCGACCATCGCGGCAGGAATGATCCTTCTGATGGATCCGAAACCAGGGGAGAGATTTTTAAATGTCATGTGTGGCTCTGGAACTCTCATTGCAGAGAGGGCTGTTATCTGTCCGGCCAAAGCACTCATCGGAGTTGACGTCTCCGGCGAGGCGCTCGAAAAGGCGCGAAGAAACCTCTCTCATGTGAAGCCGCTCTCGTTACTGCAACAGGATGCGAAGCGGCTTTCTCTGGGCGATGCTTCCGTCGATGTGGTGTGTGCCGATCTCCCGTGGGGGCGTCTTATCGGAGACAAACGCGATCTGGAGCGGTGCTACACCGATTCTCTCAGCGAAATGACACGAGTGTGCAGTCCGGATGGTAAGTTGGCGATAATCACCCAGGAAAATGCGCTCTTTGAAAAGGCGCTCCAGACTCATAAGGGGTATTGGTCATTGATTTGCAGTGTTCGCGTGAAGCAGTCCGAGTACAAGCCGAAGGTCTATATATTGCACAGGACTCGCAAGCCATTCCGAGATACTAGTGCCGCAGAGTGATAGGCGGTATGCGGGTTGCCAACCATGTGAGTAGCGCCTCCAGAGGGCTGTATATCGGACCTTCACATGTGGTAGAGATACTCCGTTATGGCTTGTTTGTGACGGTGATATCCTATGTTTCCAACCACAATTGACGAGGTAGAGGGCGCGTTCGCGTCTGCGAAGAATCTCAATGCAGCGCTCAAGAGCTTCCTGAAGCGCGAGGGGAGGGGTGGGCCGCAGATCGCCTCCTTTGCGAAGGACTTCCGGAGCGCCGTGGGAACGGGTAGGCCGGCGGCAGTTAAGTTTTTTATTGAGCAGAATTACTCCAAGCGGGAGGTTTTCTTCGTTGGGTTGATTCGTTACGTGTTCCCTGAGGCTGTGGAATCGATAGTGACGAAGATATTCGACACCTACGCAGACGAGTTCAACACGACCTACTCGAAGTCCGATGATGGAGTGACTGTGACCAATCTAGCTCGGTTCAAGGAGATCTCCGCGTCGGTAGTCGGATTAGTGGAAGATGGGCTTCGGGGTGCTGAGCTCCCGGTTAATAACTTCATGAAGAATTCCCTCCTTGTCTGCGTGTTCGAGTCAGATGTTTTGCAGGAGGTGTTCAAGCAGTTCTGACACGGCTTCGATTGCCAGAGCGAGAATAGAGAGGTGCGGCGAGCTCAGTCGAGGCGTTGAGAACCTGCGTTCTCGCATCACCTCCTACGGCATCGCCAACAAAAAGCCCCACCGCCTCGTAAGAGGGGTGGGGCTTTTTGCGGCCTATGCTTCGCTCGAGCTTTACTGAGCTGCGCTCTTTGCAACCTGTTTGGACAGGCGGCTAATCTTTCGAGCCAGGGTCTTCTTGTGGAAGAGGCCCTTCTTTGCAGCCTTCGCCATAAGGGACTCTGCGCTCTTGGCGAGATCCTTTGCTTCTGTTCCCTTGGCTGCCGAGGCAGCCTTCAGGGCGGTGCGAACCTCAGCCCTGCGTGAACGATTTCGCGAACGACGAACCAGGCTCTGACGGTGGCGCTTAATTGCTGACTTGTGATTTGCCATAACTACGTACACTCAAACAAAAAATAGGGGCCCTTGCAAATCGCGGGTGACCTAACGCCTCATGCGGCGTCCCCAAGTAAGGGGGCAGGTATACCACGAGCCGAGGCAGGACTCAACCGCTCGCCGAGCTGACCTTATCCAGCCTTTTTTGGACCAGAGACGCGCGGGAAGAACTCATCGGACCATGCCTTGGTAGCCCCCGCTTGTCCTTGGTAGTGACCACGTCCTCCCTCGCCATAGGCGAAATCCGGCGCGGACGACATGCCGAGAAACACGAGCTGCGCTACCCGCATGCCTTTCACCAATTCTCTAGGATAGGGGCCCAGATTCTGGAGTTCGAGCGTCACTTGTCCTTCAAATCCACAGTCAATCCAGCCGCTTAGGCTATGATTGAGCCATAGTCGCCCAAGCGAACTCTTCAGCTTTAGGTCGCATACGACGTCACGTGGCATCTTCAGGTATTCCTGGGTGGTTGCCAGGATAACCTCGCCAGGGAACAAAATGATGGAGTCTGAGACTATCTCCTCAGGGTCACGTGTCGGGCAGATCCAGTGGTTGCCTACGGTAACGTCGTAGCTGGCCGGATTGACGTGCTCTGGAACAAACGGGGATATCCCCCCTTTTTCAGCGAATTCTCGAATCCAATGGTCAGGTTTAATCATTGTACCTATCCATGAGTAAAAATGCGTCTTGCCTGGGACAGCGCACCAAGCCTCTTTTGGGACAGCTTCCCTCAGCTTGAATAGTCTATCTGTCGATAGAAAGAAAGCGCCTGCACAGCTCGAGCCCACGCTATGGACGATTCCACAATCCTCTTCCAAGAGGTCTTACTGGTCGAAGACGAGGCCGCGCACGCCCTGCTCGTGCAGCGCGCTTTGCGCGGAGTGGTCGCGCGTATCGAGACCTGTACCACGATCACCGCCGCGCTACGGATGCTGGCAGATCGACGGTTCGATCTCGTAGTGAGCGACCTTAACCTGCCCGACATGAAGCGTGAAGGGGCGGTGACCGCGTTGCGCCAAGGTGCCGCCCAGGTGCCCTTAATCGTGTTGACCTCTTCGGCCACTGTTGCAGATGGTGTAGCGGCTATGCGGGCAGGTGCAGACGATTTTCTCGTCAAGAACTTCGACGCCACGTTTCGCGATGTGCTGCACCTTGCACTGTCGAGGGTCCGAAGCGCGCTCGATGCCGAGCGGGAGCGAGCGCAGGTTGTTCGTGACCGTGACCTGATGCGAGAGGCTGTCGAAAACAGTAACGATGGCTTGGCGGTCGTGCACCGCGACGGGCGTGTTCGATACTGTAATTCGGCTTTCGACAGCTTCATGCACAGCTTCAACCTAGCCGCGCGCAATGTTCTCGAACTGCCCCCGTCGGCAATAGAGCGCGGTGAGGAGGTTGTATCCAAGGTTCGTGAGCGCTTTGCCTACTTACAACCGGGCGCGGTATGGGCTACCGAAGTTGTCGGAATTGGTGAGGTAGCGTTCGATCTCTCTGTGTCGGCAGCGCGGGATGCAGGAGACGAGTCGTTGCTCGTCGTGTGGGTGAGAGATATACGCGAGAGAAAGCGGCGAGAGCAGCTTCAGCGAGATATCTTGTCTACTACGACCCACGACCTCAAAGGGCCGCTTGGGGCGATCTCGGTTTCTTGTGATGTGCTCCTCGACAAGCCTTCCCCCGACGACCGCACGCATGCTCTCGTGGAACGGATCGCAGCTTCCGCAAGCTCGGCGATTCATTTGATCGACGAATTTCTCAGCGTCAGGAGGCTCGAGGAAGGCGGGTTCGTCATGCGGCCGTACTCTCACGAGCTCTGCCCGATTATCAAGAAGGTAATCGAGTCGTATGCACTGTCGGCTAAGACCCGTGCAATAGAGCTGTGCACGTCGTTATCGGAGAGTGACCTGGTCGGATGTGTCGATGGCCTCGGTTTCGAGCGTGTGCTCTTTAATCTGGTCAGCAATGCGATCAAATTCACTCCGAAAGGTGGGCGGGTCGAGGTAGGGCTGGCCCGTGCCTGTGGGGGAATAGTGTTGCGGGTGTCCGACTCCGGTTCGGGGATGGAGCCCTCCGATGCCCAGCGGCTGTTCAGTCGCTATACGCGCCTCGCCCAGCATGCTGGAGTGTCTGGAACGGGTCTTGGGCTCTTTATCGTAAAGTGCATTGTGTCGGCCCATGGGGGTGCGATCGACGTGACCTCCGCGTTGGGGCACGGAACGACCTTTGAGGTCTTTTTGCCGGATGCTCCTCCAATAGACGAGCGGGGAGAGGTGCTGTGCTTGGATTTTGCATAGTGCTTGATTACTGGTGCCATCGAATGTCAGCCCAAGATCCGCTTTCGCAGCAGGGAGGGGTTTTGCCTCGCTTCCCTAGCTACAAATGCTCCTATAAACACACGATAGAGTGAGCACTGCGAGCAGGGCCTTATGCATCATACTTGGTACAACGCGAATCACTCACACGAGCCGCGTAGTAACCCCTGAAAGCCCTCATTATGGTCAAGTTTCTCGCCGCACTCGTGTCTTTTTTCGCCTTAATCGAGGCGGGACAGGCGTTGCCGATCGAGAGATTTACGGGAGCTATAGACCTAGCGTGTTCGCCCGATGATGTGTGCGGCACTTTCGCGCGGGCGTCGGGTTCTTTGGGTGGCAAGGTAGGAGTCTCCATCGAAGGAGGACGCCGAAGCAAAGCGCGCGTTCGAGCCCGTGGCTCGGCAAAACACCGCTCGTTGGAGGTGGGTATTCCAGGTGAAGGGGTGGGCGCGTTCACCTTGAGTTGGGATGGAGACCCACACCCTCACCAGCTTTCGAGTGGTGGCTTGGGGTGTTTGAATCTCCGGGCGGATGGGGCGATGGCGTTCAGGATTGAGTCCTTTGAGGTACGAGGGGCTTGTGAGGAGCCGCAAGGTACTGAAGAGGGCTGCCAATCGATTACAATAGAGGCGCGAGTATACGACCCGTCCGACCCAACAGGTCAGCGGTATGCTGCGTCGATACTCCGGCGGAAGATCCCGCGCAGGGGAGCGCTCGACATCCCGTTCTCCAATTTTATTCATCGCGGCTCCCGCGGTACTGCAACCTTCGAATGCGTCGGAGCGGTTAGTATCTCAGTCAAGGTAGAGGGGCAACGAGGGTTGACCCTGGAATTTGGGCCGATAGAGACCATCGGAAAGGAGGCTGAACATCCGCCGGTGGGGACAGCGGTAGCCACGCTCGCTCCACCACCACGCCCTACCGAGACGCAACAGCCCAAAGGCACCGAAGCTCCAGCGCCGCATCCTGCTCTCGTGCCCGCGCAGGCCGCCCTGGAGGCATCCAGGAGCACCCCGCGAGCGGCGTCCTCCCCAACTCGCGCGCCGACTCCAGCGCCGAGCCGAAAAACCTCGTCGGTTGCAGACCCCCAGAGCAGCTCAAAAGCTACCGCATTCCCAACTGTAGAGGGCGTGACACCGGTCGAGCGCCAGCCGCTTCAAGAGAGCGTTTTCGGGGAGGTCATAGCTCCGCCAGCGACCTCGTCCCCAGCGCCAGCGGAGGTGAAAAGGAGCCGCAGGCGGCTGTGGGATTAGTGAATCGGGCTTCGTGGATCTGCCTCGGACCTCGTGCTACCCTTTGAGGTATGCCTAAACAGTTCGCAATTCCTCGTTCCTATCGTTCCGATCTGATCGGTGAGATCAAGAGAAAACGGGCTAGCTCCGACACTCGTAAAGAGGACTTGAGCCCAACAGTGATAGATTGTGGTCCCGTTGTGTTCCGCATCGCACGCTTCTTCGGGTTCTGTTACGGCGTGGAAAACGCCATTGAGATAGCGTACCGAGCTCTCGAAGAGAACGAGGGAAAGCGGATTTTTCTCCTGAGCGAGATGATACACAACCCTCACGTAAACGGGGATCTGTTACAGCGAGGAGTCCGTTTTCTTCAAACGGCCGACGGTGAGGAACTGATCCCCTTGAGTGAATTGAGGGCGGACGATGTCGTGATCGTACCGGCCTTTGGCACTACAGTAGAGCTCTTCGAGGCGTTGAATGCTCGGGGAATCGACCCACAGAGGTACAATGCGACCTGTCCATTCGTCGAAAAGGTATGGAAGCGCGGGAGACAGCTTGCGCAGCAGGGATTCTCGATAGTCATTCACGGTAAACACACGCACGAGGAGACGAGGGCTACCTTCTCTCATATTCGCCTCGATGGACCGAGCGTCGTCGTGCGTGACAGAGATGAGGCAGCGCATCTGGCCAAGTACGTGCGCGGGGAGCTTTCTGCTGAACACTTCGAGGTCGAGTTCGCAGGGCGCTATTCGCCTGGCTTTCGTGTGCCCGAGGACCTGCAGCGCTTGGGTGTTGTGAACCAAACTACAATGCTCGCCGAGGAGACGCACGAGATAGCGCAGATGATGAAGCAGGCCTTGATTGATCGGTTCGGCCTAGAGTCGATCGGAGAACACAACGCGGAAACGCGCGACACATTGTGTTATGCAACCTCCGAAAATCAGCGAGCGATGCGAGGTTTATTGGATCATGGCGGAGATATCGCGATAGTGGTGGGTGGATATAATTCCTCCAATACCTCTCATCTCGTCGAGCTGTGCGAGGGAAAGGTGCCCGTCTTTTATCTCAAAGACGCGGAGGAGATCGTCAGTCGAGATGAGATTCGGCACCTTGATCCGCACTACAAGCAGGTGCGTACAACCATGGGCTGGCTGCCGCACCGGTCGCCTGTAGAGATCATGGTCTCTGCCGGCGCGAGCTGTCCAGACGCGATGGTCGAGGCGGTCATAGCGAAGATTTCGGGCTTATTCCCGCACGCGAGCAGCGTCTCGGGTGATGGCTCCCGTAAGGACTGACGCAACAGTGCTGGCGCCCCTACCTGAATAGTGCCACGGGTCGGTATATAGCGAGGTAACACCGTCTTGGCGGGCAACCTGCGTCAGGCGGTCGAGTGGGTCGACTACTGTGAACTCCTTCTTCAGCACAGCGAGTAGCTCGGCATAGGCTAGGTCTGCTCCGTCGAGATGGGCTTGAACAGCGATTCTGCGCGGGAGATGAGCGACCACGAATCGCGCACCGGTCGCTTCGACTTCGTCACGGAATGCTCGTATGATGGAGAGTGCCAAGGTTCCAAGCTCACCCTGAGCGTCGTAGATCTCCCTCTCGCGTGCGGCTACGCTGTATTTGTTGTTCATAAAGAGAGCTGTCACGGCAAACGCGATGAGTCGTGAGCGATAGAGTGGAGAGTCGGCATACCAAGTAGGATTATAGAAAAAGTCTCTCTCGCGAAGTGACGGATGCAGCTCCCCTTTCAATCCCGCCACGACCTGCTGTGGAGGTAGGGTAGGGATGTTCACCGCCATCAATCGACCTTCGCTCAGAGCGAAGCGAGGCTTGGAAAACGGTATATCGATGCTTTCGTATGTGTAAAATGCCCGAAAAATCGAGCCATTCCGCTTTACGTTCTCAGCTTGAAAGCCGAAGACTACTACCCGAGAGGGCGTGTGCGTGTGGACGGCGCGCCAGCGGAGCAAGGCCTGGTCCATGCCGTACGCGCCAACAGCGAAATTTTTGACAGAGAGAACCTGGCCCGAAGCCTCCTGCAGATATGCACCGATCGTTTCGGAATACGGAACCCCCGTGCCGTGCATCGTCGAATCACCGAAGAGGGATATCGAGCGATCATTAGGTAGCTTCGGGCTTGGAGTATCGGAGGTGCGAGCACCCACGTCGTCATAACGATACAAGCCGTCAGACGACACACCATTAGGACGGGGTGACCAACCTAGAGCAGCGTCGTAGCGCAGAACAAGGGTCGGATCCGCTTCGTAAACTTGAAGTGCCTGTTGCACTGAGTGCACGGGGATTTGTAAAGGAAGGCAGGGCGCTCTGAATAGGAATATCGCACCGTCTGAGTTGGTGAGACTCGCACCGCGAAGGAGTAGCTCGGCCATCACTACAGCTATGGTAGCTCCCACAAGGAACGATGAGAGTTTGGAACGAAAACCTCGAGTCACTGGAGAAATTTTCTAGACGAGCGCTTCAAGTATTACATAGACTCGAAGCCCCCTCCAAGGGAGGAAATGTGGATGGGGAAACGGGGCGCTCCCCCGAAGCAGTAAAGGTTAATCTTGAGGGACTTGAGGCAAAACCTATGTTTCCTCGCACGTGAACGTGAACGTAAACGTACCCGAAACAAAAACCTCAAGTTTTTCGGGTACGTTCACGTTTACGAGCACGAGCACGTTCACGTGGTTATTTCAAAAGTGAGACTATGGGGTAGGTTTTGCCGCGCTTCCCTAGGTTTGAAGGGCCATTCCTCGAGGATCTGGTCGCTGTGAGGAGTCTGGAGGTCTGGCCGAAAGATGTCTGCGGAACGTGCGCGCACTGACATACATGGCACGGAATGATCTGTCTGCAACCTTCTCTGCCAAACTTAGCTCGCGGTATCGGGCTACCTCGGAGGAGAAGGACGTGAGGAGCGGGCGCAGGTTCAAGAACTGACGGATACGGGAGATCTCTTCGATCGTTGTCTCGTCGGAGTGCAGGCAGATGGTAATGATGCCGGTTGGCAGCCAAGTGGGTTTCCAAAGCTGCTGCGGGATACACACGATACCGCCCTCTTTGAAGGGAAAAAGGGAGATTCCATCGGTCAGAGCCGTGAAGCCGGAGTCCAGCAGTGCTTTCAGTGTAGTCCGATCGAACGAATGGTTCGGAGCCATCCAGACATTCGTTTCAATCCCCTGATTCAGCAGTATCGCGCGACCCGCTCGGATCTTGTTGAGCTGCTCTTCGTATGAAAGACCGGCGAATTCCGAGCGAGTTTTTAATTCGAATCGCGAGTTGATGAGGGCCGTGTTGCCGCGACAGCCAAGGATGTGCTGGTATCCGTGTTGGGCGAGTTCGATGTCACCCCGCTGAGCCAGCTCTCGCAGGGTGTCCCAGAAGTTGCGGTGTGGGGGCTTCACCTGCAGCTTTGGGTCGCGATTGTCAGGAACGACTCCCAAAAGTGGCTTCACGTCGAAGCGCCGGAACAGGGCGAGAAGCGCGGTGAACTTCTCCCAGTTCATCGTTGGAGTCACATCGTCCATGCGGAAGAGATAGCGTGCCGGGGTCATACAAACCTGCGTCTTACTGCAAGAGCTGCTCGAGCTACTATGTTGCGAGGTATGAGGCCGTTGTATTCGATGACATGCTCCCCTCCGAATTCGAGTTTGAACTTCGCGATGGCGTTCTTGGCTGGGTCGGAGTCGTCCATGGGGAGGCCGCCGAGATCGTAGAACTCGAACCCAAGCCTTTTGAATTCGCGGATCTCCTGCCAGTGTAGTAAGCGGTTCGCTCGACCGATGAGATTTCGTTCCCCACTCTCCTGTGAGCCGCGAAAATGCGACGCAGAGTATAGAAGTCTGACCCGACTTGTTTCCGCATCACTCACATATGCATGCGCGGCGAGTACCTTGCCGGTGGCATCACCTACCGAGCTCAACGCAAGAGCCCCGGCAGTACTGAGAGCGGAAAGCTTGGGCACATTGCTTTCGGGTAGCGACTTGTGGCGAGCGAATTCGTCGTAAAACTGCGCGTACGTCGCGATTGCATCGTTCGACGGAGACGTTTCAACGCGAGAGTGGAGTCCTTCGCGCTCTGCTCGATTGATCTTGTAGCGAGTGTTACTCGAGAGTGCCCCGAATAGGTCGCTCTCAGGACGGCTGAGGTCGATCAATTGAGTTTTGAAGGGCCTGAATCCTGGATAGTATTCCTTTGCTTGCACGAAGAAAGCCACGGAGGCGCTCGGACCTGTCGTGGTATCTGGCCGACCAGCAAAGAAGATGTCGCTAATCGATACCCCTAGTTTACGTCTGGCTACGGCTATCACGCGAGCTCCGGGGATGCTACTTGGTTGACGGAGGTATTCCTGGGAGCCCTCTTGAGTTCATGAGGAAACGCAAAGCCCTCCGGTAGTCGGGAGAAGCGTCGGCGCTTGAACATGTGAAACAGTATGCGCGCGTCGTGACGCACGAGGTGCGGCCTGAATCCCGCTTTTGTACATCCTTTTAGTGAGGGTACATTGTCTCGATCGACGAAGGTCAGGACGTATCTACACCTCATCTCAACTGCGCGTTCGGCTATCATCGCCATGGCTGTTGGCATGATTCCTTTGCCCCGATATTCCAAGGGGGTGTAGGCATTCTCCAGTAGTGCCTCGTCGGAGCGCAGGTGTGGGAGGCGCCCGTTGAAAAATCGTTGGATCTTCTCGTTGTGCTCTGGTCCCATGAGCCATTGAGCATAGCAAGGGGTGTTGTTTCGTTCGTCTATGGCCACAAAGCAGGTCGGAATGTTCTCCGAAAGGTGGGCGCGGCGAACACTTATCTCTAGCTGGTCCTCTCGCGGCAGGACAGACGTGTCCTCGGGAAACAGTTGAGGAATGTCCGCTTTGCGCAACTCGCGAATCGAGATCGGAATGCGTGCTTTGGGTGGCTCGAAGGCAAGCGACAGATCGCGTTGCAATCCGTAAGACAACCACTCTTCGTACACTCGGCTCGCTACCCGTTTACCGATCTCTCCATAGCGGCGTTCTCGTATCAGGTACAGAGCTTGGTCTATTTGATGGGGAAAACGTATCACGACGGGCCTCTCGTTCGAATTGGTCATTGAAGAGAGAGCACAGTAGTCGGTTCGGTGAGGTAACCGTTATGACCTGCGACATCACCGAAGGGTATTTAGGGAAGCGCGGCAAAACCTACCCCATAGTCTCACTTTTGAAATAACCACGTGAACGTGCTCGTGCTCGTAAACGTGAACGTACCCGAAAAACTTGAGGTTTTTGTTTCGGGTACGTTTACGTTCA
>JBIIOE010000201.1:0-3409 GCA_044337105.1 Bdellovibrionota bacterium
TCAGCCTGAGAACTGAAATCATAAGCCTAGTACAAAAGTGATAAGTCGCTACATGCGCAGAAGTAGTACGAGGCCCCTTATATGGGTAGCGCTTTACTCACAAGTAAGTGTTCCTCAATACAAACCAACCCGCCCATTCCTGGAACGGATAGTGCACCATTATTTCTATAAATTCTGGAATTGGTAAGGAGCCGCTCTGAGCGGGGGACAATCCAAAGCCCCCGCGAAGCGAAGCGCCTCATCCTCTCCCGCATTTACAGAGAGCATGGTGCATTATCCCTTGAAAGGCCGATTACTGCGCTACGATATCCTCGGAAATGATGGTAAAACCGTTTTGAGCTGAGCCAACGATATAGAAATTGCGTTGTCGATTTCTTATGGATCCAGAGAGGTTCACAATCGCTCTTCGGCTCGCTCCGGGGAAGACATCGATTCGGTATCGTAAGGCGCGTGCCCACAAGCCGAATCGGGCGATCTTTCCATTTCGAATCGGCGTCCTCTGGGCTCTGTAACCGGGTACGCGGATGTCCACGCTTACGCCCCCGGCGGCCGCTAAGTGTCGGACCTCTACCG
Source organism: Bdellovibrionota bacterium (assembly GCA_044337105.1). GTDB lineage: Bacteria > Bdellovibrionota_C > UBA2361 > UBA2361 > OMII01 > OMII01. Next base: position 574 of record JBIIOE010000201.1, read on the forward strand.
CGGCGCCGAAATAACCAGTTTCAAAAACCGCCAGCTGAGGCGCCCTCTTGCCGGTAAGGCTCGCAACTGCGGTGTATCTCCGCGCATCGTCGTTTTCTCCGATGGTCAAGGTCTTCTCGATAACCGGGGCATTTGAACATGATCCATCCGAGGGATGTACGGAAATGGCATACGATCCCACACCGAGCTCCACAGTTGTTTGTTGTTTGAATTGAATTCCTGTGAGCGCACACGAGCCGTTCACCGCAATATCAACTGGCAATGCTTGACTGGTCCCCAGATCGCGACCATCGATTCCATGTACCACATTGATTTTGGCGGCATGCGCAGGAAGAGCGGAGGCGCCCACCGATACAACCACCGCGCAGACAACGTTAAATAAATAGCGAAAAGATTTGGCGTTCTTATTCATATGTTCCTGTTTGTAGATTCAAGCATCTTTGCAACTATCAAATTGCTGTAACAAGTTTACAGCAATTGGGATACCTATGGCAAGACTTGCTTTCGTTTTTCCGACAGTAAGCTTGAATGTCCGTGGAGCGGAGTCGCTATGTACTTGGGTTGCCTCTCTTTTTAGGCTCATCGCGTTTTAGAGTGGGTGATAGCGAGCTTGGAGATAGCGTAAGCCCTTGTTTGACCTATAAATCGCGCCTTTCCACGTGAACGTGCTCGTGCCACTACTGTCCAATAGCGCGCCATCACAGTCTACGTATGTGACTGTTTGGATTGAGTAAAAGAGCGATTCCCCGATTTTTCGATTTGAAATTATTTTGGGAATTTTCGTGTCTTGTCAAATGATGAGGCATGAACAAAGCAAAGACTGTTTTCTCCCAACTCATGGAGTTCCATCCTCCTAGATACGAGTTCAATAAGTGTATAGAGCGATACGGTGGGCATAAGAAATCGCGAGGGTTTTCGTACTGGGATCAGTTCCTGTGCATGAGCTTCGCGCAGCTTACTTACCGAGAGAGTCTTCGAGATATCGAGGTATGCTTACGGTCTCAGGGGGCGAAGCTCTATCACATGGGAATTCGGGGCACAGTCTCGAAGCAAGAGAGCACTGCTACAAATACGACCTGCTTGACCCCGCCCAGCAAGCGCACTTCATCGAGGCTATCGGAGCGGCCAAAGACGAATATCTTCTTGCGTTTTCAGAGTCCAATGCCGATCTCGTGAAAGATACGGCGCCCGACAGCAACTTCGATGCGATCACCCTACCAAACCTTCGAGCAACGCACCTCTCGTTTGCTGCTATCCCAGTAACAATTGAAGAGGTCGATCAGTGCTTTGATAGTTTTATAAAGGACCCGAAATTCGCTGAAATTGTCGGAAATCAATCCCTCGAGGAGCAATTCAGAGCTTTCAAGGTTGCGCGTGCCTCGTGTGGTGTCGAGGAAACTGAAGCTTCACACGCGGCTATCGCGGCATTCTCCCAGGAACTAGGGCTCTCGGCATAGAGGAGTAGCGCAGCGAAATCTCTTACTGCTACGAGTGCCGCTCTTCAGTTGCTCGAGCGAGGGCCCTTTCGTGCGAGTTGAGTCTGGCAAACTCTACCGTCTTAACCCTCTCATTGCTGCGCACTGCCCAGTTCTCATCCGCATAATCACGATCAAGCTCCTCTCGTAGGGAGCGGCACGAGATCCTGGCTTTGGCAAAGTCCTTCACACGGATACACCAACCTGTGAACTGATCCAGCGAAGCGATCCGAACATCGGTGTTCTCAGACCCAGACAACGTGGTGAGAGCCTCTAGTGATTGTAAGCCAGCGCGCAGATCGCCGCTCTCGAGCTCAAACAGCGAGTAGTAAAAACGTGCTGAATGCTCCGAAAAATGAGCGACGTGATCTCGACCACACTTTGCCATGTATTTCAACGCACGCAGGTCAGGACGCTCCTCTTGCACCTTCCACGAGACGATATGAGTCGCCGCTCGAATCTTTGTCGAGGCCGCGTAGTATCTTGCAGTCTTAGAGGCCGGGTCAAAATACGGATAGAGTGTGTGGAGGCGTTCAAGCGAACGCTCAGCTAACCCGCGCATCTCCTCATCACGACGGCCACACTGCGCCGCGTACTCACACACTCGCGGTAAGATGTGCATAATCGTCGGGACGGCTTGGATGCACGAACTATCTTTGTCGGGAGATCCCGACTGCTCAGAGATCGCCGAAGCGGACTGTAGAGAACTCCTCGTCTCGCCGAGCGCGGTAGGCTCCCAGTGTTGTTCAAGGGCGATCACAGACGATTTTAAGTCCGGAAGAGAGCACTGCATCCGTGTCGCATATTCCAGCAGATTTGCTAATGCTAGGCCGGTAATACGAGCAGATTCAGAGAATGTGCTCTTTTTAGCCTCGTAGACCTCTCGCGCGGCCTGTAGTCCATCGTTGATATGACCAGCGTCGAGTAGCGCACGAATCTCTCCGCTTAGCTTCAGCCGCTGGCCGCCTTCGGGCAGCACAAGATGCTCAAAAGAACATATGTGAGACACGAGCTCGCCGATATGGCGCGGGCCTCCGCGCACACCTGATCTTGCCTGTGTTTGGTCATTTATTAACGTCACGATGCCCCTTTTTGGCTCATTATGTACGCGACTAGCTGTGCGCCCAAAGTATACCAGCCTAGCTCCGCTAAGGAAGCGAGGGAAAACCAAGAGTTTGAGGCTCTGATGTGGGGGGACGATGCGCGCGCGAAACACCAGGGGGATATCTTTATGGGCTCATCGCGTTTTAGAGTGGGTGATAGCGAGCTTGGAGATAGCGTAACCCCTTGTTTTGACCTATAAATCGCGCCTTTCCACGTGAACGTGCTCGTGCACGTAAACGTGAACGTACCCGAAAAAG
>JBIIOE010000120.1:0-11050 GCA_044337105.1 Bdellovibrionota bacterium
TGACTCCTCCTCCGGGTACGTTCACGTTTACGTGCACGAGCACGTTCACGTCGCGATAATACCGAGTCCTACCCACTCGATTCCGCGATGACCCAAAAGAAAAACCCGACACCCTTGTGCAAACCAAGGGCGTCGGGTTTCTTTAAGCGGGCTCTCCCAGCAGAAGAGACCTAGATATTTGACGCGGCCGCTCCCTCTGTCTCGTCCATCATAACTGGAATCGAATTGGGAGCAGGAGAGCCTACCCTCCGAACGATCACGGGTGAGTTGATGAGGAGGGTAGTAGTATCTGCGAGGCGATGGTACTTGATATCGAAGCCTTCCTTGTCGATGACGAAGTACTTCTCGATAACCTTCACCATTTCCTCGCGGAATCCGGCCATCTCCTCGTTGGTAAGACCAGTTCGGTCCTGCACCAGCACGAAATGTAATCTGCTCTTAGCGACTGCTTTGCTCTCGCTGTTATCCCCGAAGAGCTTTTTCTTGAGTGTGTTGAACACGTTCCAGAACTCCATTAGTGACTCAACTGCGTTCGATTTCTTGACTTTATCCGTAAAGGGTATCCCCGTACAGATAAAATCCGCTAAGTGCTCACCCCTAGTTTACGGGTAAGGCGATCCCATAGGGATCCACCCGACAAATTCGGAATTGGTATCGACTCGCCGCACACGCGCCCTGCAATTCTCGTAAACGCCTGTCCTGCTTTTGATTTCGGATTGTAGGTGACCGGCTCTCCGCAGTTGGCTGCCACGATAATCTGCTCGTCGCGCTCGATTACGCCCAAGATCTCGACTCCCAGGATATCCTGTACGTCTCTAACCGAAAGCATGTCTCCACGGCGAACCATGTCGAAATCTATACGGTTGATGATCAGCCGGGCCTCGATTCCCTTAGACGAGAGCAATCCGACCACTCTGTCGGCATCGCGGATCGCTGATACCTCAGGGGTGGTAACTACGATAGCCGAATCAGCACCGGCGCATGCGTTGCGGAAGCCCTGCTCGATTCCTGCGGGTGAGTCCACCAATATGTAGTGGAATTCGCGCCGGAACTGATCGAGCACGTAGCGAACCTCTGCCTCATCGATAACGTCTTTATCGTCGGTCTGTGAGGCTGGTAACAAGAAGAGATTGTTCGACTTCTTCGACTTGATGATAGCTTGGGAAGGCTTGCAGATCTTCTTGGCTACGTCTACCAGGTTGAAGACGATACGATTCTCAAGACCCAGAATTACGTCGAGGTTTCGCAAGCCGATATCAGCATCTACCACCAATGTTCGTTGACCTCTCAGGGCTAACGCAGCGCCTAGGCTGGCGGTAGTAGTGGTCTTACCGACTCCGCCTTTACCAGAGGTAATAACGATTACCTCTCCTAGGTCCTTTTTGCCGCCAGCGGCAGAATTCCTCGTGTTCATTAATTACTCCCTTCTACGTACCCAGACGGTTCGAGATTGGTATGGTTCAACGACTATCATGTTGCTTTCAACGCGGGCGACCTCTGGTCCCCCGCTGCGCGGAGATGCCTCGCTGCGTTCTCCTCCTGCTCCTCGCGATATCACGAGGCCGATACGAAGCTGTGTCGGCTGCAGGTTGAGGCTGAAGATAACGCGCCCGCCACCGCTCTCATCGTAAGCTCCGGCATGAGCGATCCCTCGCAACGTGCCCAGGATGACGATATCTCCCCCGGCGATGACCTCGGCTCCCGAATTCACGTCGCCAAACACGACGATTGAGTGCTCTGTCTCTACCTTCTGACCAGAGCGAAGGGTCCCGTATATAATACGAGTGTCTGGCTCGTCCCACAGCATGGAGCCCCCGCCCCTCGGTCGAGTATCGAATCCTTCCATGCCATCGAATAGGCTCATGGCCTTGTCGGCTGCTGTCGAATCCTGTCGCACGGCGGTTGTTCGAGGCTGTGCTCCTACAATGGAGAGCCCTGGTTGTGGTGGGTTAGAGCTAGCTGGTTGAGGGCTGTTAACGCTGGGTTGCTTCGTAACGGCTCCCTTGAGTCGAGAGCTCCGCACGGAGATAGAGAACTCCGATGAAACCAGGGCAGTAAGCTCTTGTATCGCCGCGTCCTCGGGCTTTCGTCCTACCCATTCGAAGGCGACGTCGTGGCCTGAAAGAAATGATCGCCGCGACTCTAAGAAGTCTCTCACGGCTGCATGGAGATCCGCCGCGGTTACTCGCCCGTCGATCCGTAGAACCAGCCCCTCGGCAGTTCCTCGTGCTGCTACTACGCTGCTACGCTCGTCTCGCTCGTGATTCGCAGAATCGACAGCGCTCGAAGCAGGGGAGCTGGGTGTAGAATGAGTCGTCGGAAGTGCTCCTGACTCGAAAAATCCCTCGTCGCTCTCATTGAAGGGGTTGTCCATACTGCTCCGCTAGTCAAAGAGCCGGCATTGTAGGTCTGCAGATCCGAAAAATCCAGAAGAAAGAGCCCAACATTCCGAGTAAATTTATCGGAAGATTATCGAGCCTTCTCGTCAGCGCCACGCTTGCTCTTGCATCTCTCCCTCACGCACGTGGTTGCACCTCGACAAACTACTATCGTCAGAGCTGCAAGTTCACGAGAATCGGCTAAGTGAAGACGAATTACTTTAAACCGCTTATAGCAAAGTGAGGGATCTCGCGTCAACAAACAAGTTTTGAGAAAACACCTCTTGCGTGGTGGCTTGCTTTTGGGAGGGCGCTGTGTGTAGCGAGCGACCGTGTACTCAAAGAAAACTCGTTCATGGATGCCCCTTGCGTTCTCTCGATAGCCTCACAATAGTTCAGCCATGACGAATCCGGCGACAGGCAACGGCAACAACACATTCGGTATGCGTGTGGCGAATTTCATTAGTATCGGCTTCGGGAGTGGCGCCACAGGGGTAGCGCCAGGAAGCTTTGGAAGCTTGGGGGCAGCGCTGGTATGGTGTGCGCTGCAAGCTAGTGTGTTGCCGAGCTCGACAGCTATCCATGTAGCTCTCGTTGTGTTGGTAGTATCTGTGGGCACGATCGCTATCGGTAAGAGCCTGCGGCAACTCTCCGAGCAGGATCCTGGTTGGATCGTCATAGATGAATGGGCGGGGATGTTTGTTGCTCTCGTTGCGGCTAATCCGAGTAGCTGGTCACAGGTACTTTCCGCGTTAGTCGTTTTCAGGGTTTTCGACATTTCGAAGTTGGGGCCTGTAAAAACGGCGGAGCGTGTGCCGGGATCTCTTGGCGTTATGCTGGACGATCTGGTGGCAGGTGCGTTGGCGTGGATTGTGGTACAGGCGCTCACTCCGCTAGCGCGAGGCTACGGGCTGCAGTGGGGAGGTCCTGGGTTATGGTAGGAAGAAATCGTGCGCTATCGGTGGGGGCGCTGACAGCGCTTCTCTTCGGTGCAGTGGCTCTGTGCTCGGGCTGTTCGAGTGGCTATTTGATGCGTGCGGCGTTTGAGCAGAGTAAGATCTTGCTAGGTCGAAGGCAGATACAGAGGGTCATAGTTGATCCCGAAACGCCGCAGGAGCAACGACAGAAGCTCGAAGTAGTTCTCGAGGCGCGCAGTTTTGCACAGGTCTTGGGCCTGGACCCAGGCGGATCCTTCACGAAATACAGCGCGGTGGATCGGGATCCGCTCGCGTGGGTCGTAGTGGGCTCGAAGCGCGATGCCTTTGCTCTTCGCTTGTGGTGGTTTCCAATCGTCGGCAGCGTTCCATACAAAGGCTTCTTCGAGAAGGACGACGCGCTTGTGCAAGCTTCGGATCTCGAGAAGCAAGGCTTTGAAACTTCCGTGCGAGGAACAGAGGCCTTCAGCACACTTGGGTGGTTCAACGATCCCGTGCTCTCTACTACTCTCAAAAATCCTCCCACGCGGATCGTCAACACGGTGATTCACGAGAGTGTGCATTCGACCGTGTGGATCAAAAATAACGTTGCGTTCAACGAAACCTTGGCGAATTTCGTGGGTACCGAGGGGGCTCTCGCGTATTTCAAGGCCAAGAGTGATGCGTGCCGTCGCCAAGGCGGCGCATGCGAGCACGAGGATGCTCGGTTGAAAGCAGCAGCGGCAGATAGACTTCTGCAGTACGACCTGAGCGCGCTCATCGGTTCGCTGTACGAGGACCTACAGCGATTGTATGTCAACGACGCGCTCTCGTCGGAGGAGAAGATAGAGCATCGCGTTGCAGTGTTCGATCGTCACCTGGCCTCGTTTCGTGAGCGTTATCCGAAGCTGCAGATTCTCAAGGGTGTAAATAACGCCGAGATAGTACAATTCAAGCTATATCTCACCGATTTACTGTTTTTCTGGAGGCTCTTTGAAAGAGAGGGCGGAACATGGGATGCTTTTCTCCGAAAGATTAGAGAGATAGAGAGAGTTGTAGACGAGGAGCCACGCAAGGACCCCTTCGAGGTCCTCCGTAGTATGGTAGGAGATTTAGGATGAGTACGTTCGCCGATAGATTGCAGGCCTCGATTTCGGAATCCAATAGCGTGCTGGTCGCAGGGTGTGATCCTGTGATCGAGTCGCTACCTGCCTTTCTTCTCGAATCGGCGTCCACGAGTGCTAGCTCAGATGCGGAGTTCGTCGAGCGTGCACTCGATCAATTCACGGAGATATTCCTCGAGGCGGTCAAGGGGAGAGTTGCGGCTATCAAGCCGAACATCGCCTTCTTTGAGCAGTACGGACTACCGGGTCTCTGCGTTTTTAAGCGTTTTTGCGACGCTATCAGACTGGCAAAGATTCCGCTCATTATCGATGCAAAACGGGGGGACATAGGCTCAACAGCTGCGGCATACAGCGCAGCATTCTTGGGTTCTGTCTCGGTGCGCGGGCGCTCTCTGACGGCCTTTGAATGCGACGCGCTCACGATTAATCCTTTTTTAGGCTTTGACACCCTCGAGCCGTTTGTGTCGGACTGTCAGCGACACGGAAAAGGTGTGTTCGTCCTCTTGAGAACATCGAATCCTGGTGCCAAGGATCTCCAGGGCCTGATGTGTGACGGAGCGTCGGTAAGCGATCACGTCGCGCGATGGCTCGCGAACAACGCCGAGCGCCTCGCGGGCTCGTGTGGTTGGTCGGGTCTCGGGGCAGTGGTCGGAGCCTCTTTCCCAGAAGAGGCGCGTGCGCTCCGCGCCGCACTACCGACGAATTATTTTTTGATCCCTGGGCTTGGTGCTCAAGGAGGAACTGCTGACGATTCTATTGCAGGGTTCGGTGTGCGAGCCGGGGTCAAAGGTGGAGGATTGGTCAACGTTTCACGAGGATTGCTAGCTGGAAAGCCAACGTCGAGTGAGGAGTTCCTGGGCCTTATTCGTGGGCAGGCCGATACTTTTAATGCTCAATTGCGTGCCGCTTTTGGGGATGCCAACCCACAGTACTAGGTCGCCAATGGCCCGGTTTTTACTCAAAATTCCTCTCGTCTTACTAGCCGCCTTTCTGGTGATAGAATGCTACTACCAGTTGAACTATGGCCTCGGGGCTGTGATTCCAAGTTTTTTTCGCGTCTACGATTTTGCTTACATCGATCAGAGTGGAACCCCGCGATTTCCGCCTAGCCTCTCAGCCTGGCATAAATCATATGGCGACCGTCCGGATGTGACGGTCACATTCAATAGTCAGGGCTTTCGTGGTCCAGAGCCGCTGGCATCTCCATCTGTACGAATTGCTATGCTTGGGGATTCGATGGTGTTCAACGGGGCAGTGCAGGATGACGAGTCGTTTCCGTATTTGATACAAAGCTCCCTTCGTCAGAGCCTGCATGATCCCGGTATAGAGGTATTTAATTTCGGAGTGGGAGATATCGGAGCAAGCAAATACTCTTTGAAGCTTGCAAATCATGCGGTTTCGTATCGCCCCGACTTGGTAGTCGTCTTCATCTATCTGAATGACTCGATAGAGGCGATGAGCTACTCAAAGGATTGGGCCAGGCAGGTTCAACGGCCGTGGTATCGGTCATATACGGCTGAGAATCTTCTGAAGCTTGGTCGAAACATGCACTTGCTCTACCAGGCGCAGCGCTCGGAAAGATTTAATTGGGTTGAGTCGTTCCTTTCTCGCAGCTATTTGAGAGACGCTGGTGCTTGGGAGAAAATGGTAGAAGCAGCGAGGTTTGATTGGGGCTCCGCATGGTACGAAGAGAGTTGGGGTGTGATTGAGGTCGAGCTCGCTAAGATGCGCAGTCTCGCTCAAGGTCAGCAGGCGGAGTTGTTACTGGTGGTGCTGCCAGTAAAGCCGCAACTCGAGCTGCCTGATTCGACCCCTCGACTCTATGCCCCCCAAGAATTTGCGCGACGTGCTGCAGAGCGTTTGGGGATTCCTCTGCTCGATCCGCTCCAGTTTTTGCGAGATGTGAGAGATCCTGACAGCCTCATGTACGATCAGTGTCACTTTACAGTAGCGGGTAATGAGAGGTTCGCCCAGTATTTAGCGCCACACCTGGAGGAGTGGATAAAAGCATCGCAGGCCCAAGGCACCGCGCGCTCAATGCGACGTCTCCGAGAATAGGCGTGGGAGGGGGAATGATAACAGAGAAATGTTTCGCCCTATTTCGCGGAGACGCTGAATTTTTAGCCTCATGTCCAAACCAGGCATTGTCGATTTGACAAGAACGCAACCGTCACGCAGAGTATCTCCGGCATGAGTATGTTTCCTAAGAGCTCCAGTAAGAGCTCATCCTCCAAAGCACCCCCGGTCGATTCCCTCATCGGTAGCTTCGTGCAGTACGAAGACGAAGGGTCCGTCATTCTCGGAGTAGTCACAGCTCCGAAGAAGGACCGCTATCTTGTCCTCAACATGCGAGGGCGCGAGATTGAGCTTGGTAAAGGGAGGCTCTACCAACTTCCCGGTAGAGAGGGCAACAATGGAGGCGCTACCTCGGCGCGAGTGGCAGAGATCTCTGCATTGCATGCCAAGATAGAGGAGCAAGCCGATGCTTTTGACGTCGCAGAGCTGTGGGCGTTCGTTCACGAAGATGTGCGATCGTACACGGTGCAGGAGCTGAACGAGGCGTACTTCGGGAATAACGATCTCATCACGCACGCCGGTCTGCGCGTGGCCTTGATTCGCGAGAAGGTTCATTTCAAGAGGGACAAAGACGATTTCGAGCCGAGGTCGGTCGAGGTGGTCGAAGAGCTCGAGCGTGCAGAGGAATCCAAGAAAAAGAAGCTCGCCGTCAGGGAAGCAACAGTTTCCTTTATCGACCTAAGGTTGAAAGACCCTGGAGCCGCGATACCACGAGAGATCGAGGATAATATCTCGCTCATGGCGGAGGTTGCCGCTGGTGTCACGCATAGCGATCCGGCACGACAGAAAGAGGGCAAGCAGCTCGTTCGTCTGTGTGCGGAGAAGCTCGATATTCCGGAGAATCTTCCTATTGAGAAGCAGGCCTTCGATGCGCTGATGCGGCTCGGTGTTTTTACCAGAGATACGAACCTTTCCTTTGTTCGTAACGAGATTCCCGTGGCGCACAAGCCTGAAGTACTCGAGGCGGCTCGTCAGGTTCCACGTGCTCGGGAGATAGATGATTTCGAGCCGCATGTCAGAGAGCGACGAGTAGACCTCACCCGCAAGCGTACCTTTACTATCGATGATGAGTCGACCAAAGACATGGACGATGCGCTGAGCCTCGAGCAAACTCGGGATGGGTACGAGCTTGGCATCCATATTACGGATGTAACCTGGGCAGTGCTCCCCGAAACGTATCTCGACAAGGCGGCGCGTCGTCGTGCCACCTCGATTTATTGCGCCGACCAGACCGTAAACATGCTCCCTGAAGAGCTCTCCGAAGAACGGCTGAGTTTATGTGAAGGGGCTGTGCGACCGTGCCTTTCTGTGATCCTGCAGCTCTCGACGAGTTATGAAGTCATCTCCTCACAGATCGTTCCCTCCTTCATCAAGTCGCATCACCGCTACTCGTACGATGACGTTGATCGGCTCCTCGAAGAGGGAGACGGCACGTTGTTGACTATCCACGAGATCGCGGCAGCATGCGAAGAGCGCAGGTTGCGTAAAGGGGCTGTGAAAGTTCACCGGCGAGAAGTCGTGCCCTTCTTGGAGTCAGATGGCTTGATTCGATTGCTCGAAATCGAGGAGGAGAGCCCAGCCCGCGCATTAGTTGCGGAGATGATGGTTTTGACCAACTCCGTGATGGCAGAGTTCGCCGCGCAGCATCGCATTCCCGTTTTGTTCAGAGGGCAGGAGCGACCAGACGAGGAAGCGCACAGCACGGATACCAAGGACGTTGCACCAGAAGGGCCGGCGAAGGATTTCAGCGCTCGGACAAAGTTGAAGAAATCGACGGTTTCGTTTGAGCCGCAGCATCACTCCGGTCTCGGGCTGGACGCCTACATACAGGCATCGTCGCCAATCCGTCGATACATGGATCTCTGTCATCAACGGCAGTTCTTGTCATTTCTGCGAACCGAGAAACCTTGGATATCTCGTGAGCAGTTCGAAGCTATCGCGTTTGAGGTCGAGAATTATCTACAAAGCGCGAATGTCGTTAGTAGAGAGACCAAGAGGTACTGGCTCCTGCGATATCTGGAGCAGCGTGGGAAGAAGGTTCCGATAGATGGCACAGTGGTGCGTATCGACACGAAAACCCCGCTCGTCGAGCTCGACGAGGTGTACATGACTGTCTTTTTCAGGCCACACAAGCCCGTGAAACTCGGGCAACGCTTGACGCTGAAGATCTCAGCAGTAGATCCACAATCAGATTATATTCGCTTGGACGAAGCGTAGAGAGACCATCTCCCAGGCACAAAGTGCCGTTTGAATGACGTCAAAATCTGCCCCCGTGTCAGATAACCAACGGAACAAGTCAAGAGATTGCTCTCTTAAGTACTTGATATCTATTGATTTGTAAAAATTCTCCTCAAGCTCTTTCTCAAAAGAGCCGTTCAGATATGTGGCGCGATTCATGCTGTTTAGAGCTTGTACTACGCGACTTTGAAGGTTTTCAGGAGCACCTATGGCTAAGGTTGACGACGAGCTGATCGATTTGACCGAGGAACAGCTTGCCTTCGAGATGATCGAACTGACATGCGACGAGATGGATTCTCTCAGTCGCGCGCTGAATATGATATCGGATCTCTGCCAAGAGCTGACCGAAGAGCTCGTGGCCGAGGGTGTGGATATATCCGATAGCACCGTACACTGAGAGCGACAAACACTCATCGCACTGCAGGCGTCGCTTGCAGGAGTCGAGTGCGGCTGTCACTGCACGTGATGTGGGTGCGCTGGTGAAAACCGAGTCCGATTTTCGGACAGGATCCTTCGGCATACCTCTGATGGTACCTGGGTAAAATCATCATACCACTGCCCTACGCTCGAAAAGCGCTCGTCGCCGATTCTGAGTGGGCATACGACTCGACACCCGAGCTGCTCTAGTTCTCTACATGTGCGCTCCGGACCGACCGGGAATGCAGCCGTCACAGTATCTGGATCCATACTTCGAATGGCTTCAACCGCAGCTTTCATAGAGGCTCCGGTCGCAAGTCCGTCGTCCACGAGCACCACCGTCTTTCCACGCATGCTCAGTGGTGGGCTATCGGGATTTCTTAAGTTCATCTCTCGCTCGCGAAGTTCGCGTTCGGCAAGTTGGCGCAGAGAATCGAGTGCGCCTTCCCTTAACCCGAGCGCTTCCACCACATTTGGATTCCAGGTGATAAAGCCGCCCGATGCGATCGCTCCGCAGGCGAGCTCAGGGTGGTCTGGTGCGCCGATCTTACGCACCATGAGAATATCGAGCGGGGCGCGAAGAAGTCGAGCGATAGGCTGTGCCACCGGAACACCGCCGCGCGGAAGCGCAACTACCACAATTCCTTTCGGTGTCATGCTGTGCGCGAGGGTGTTGGCCAACATCACTCCCGCTTGGTCTCTATCTTTGTAGCCATTCATGGTGCTGACCCTCAATACTATCATTTACATTACGGCGTTTTCCGTGAGAGCGGGCATGACCTGTAGCACGCAGGTATGTCCTATCTGTATTTCGAGGACAATCGCGGAGATCTCGCCACTAGTGCTCGTTTGAGTTCGAAACTCGTGACGGTAGACAAGGTAGATGCACTAGTTTCGATAATTTCAGGTGTGGGGGCCCTCCTTCGGCCTGTTGCCAACCAAGCAAAGATCCTTCATATCGGAATTTGTAGCGATCCAGAGGTTGCCGACGGCAGCTTCAGCTTCGTGAATTACCTCACCGCAGAGCAGGGGGTAGCTAAGTTTATCGAATACTACCGGGTAGCGGTAGGTCGACAAAAGTCTCTCGCTACCTTCGCACTTAACGAATCGGGGTTTTTGCGGATCGTTCGTGCTCTTGAAGCAAGGGTGAGCGGGGAGATAGAACTCGTAGGAGCGGAGACATTTGACCGCGGAACAACGGATTTTCGCAGCATGTTGCTGAGGGTGTCGAGTCGCAAGCCTGATGCCATTCTGCTTCTCGGACTCTCCCCGGAGATAGAGCTTGTTGCTAGGCAAGCTCGAGCTCTAGGCATTACGGTGCCGTTCGTATCGATCGAAGGGTTTGGTCTCGCGCATGATAAATCACCTTTCGAAGGCGCATGGTTCGTCGACTCTGCAGTGCCTGATGAAGAGTTTGGCGTGAGATATCAACAGAGATACGCACGAGCAGTAACACCTGGAGTAGGGCACTCCTACGATACAGTAAAGATGTTGGCTCACGCGTTTCGAGCTGCTACCCAAGCTGATGCCATCCAACGCTTTCGAACTATCTCGAACTTCACAGGCGTGACGGGTAAGCTCAATGTTCAGCCGAACGGTGTGATTTGGAGCGAGGCTTCACTGAAAGTGATAAAGAGTGGAAAAGTGGAACTCGTACCCTGAAGTCGAAACTGGAGCGGCGGAATTTCAGCGTCAAAAGATACCTGTAGTGCACCTATGGGATGCTAGTCCCGATATCGAGGAGATGGGGGATTTTCTGTTCGGGATAGGGCCGTGGACGCCTAGGGAAGCGGGGTAAAACCTACCCGTAGCGAGAAAGTGGAGGTTGGGTTGATATTCGATTTTCATGATGGGGAAAAACCGCAGATGTATCCGCTGCGATACATTGAGGATTTTTCCCCGT
>JBIIOE010000020.1:0-40203 GCA_044337105.1 Bdellovibrionota bacterium
CTCTCGCTCGAGAAGCTATCGATACAAGATGACATAGTCACCTACACCACCAAGGACGGAGCAGCTCATGAGTTTGACGCGCTAGAGTTTCTCGCAGCACGTTCAACTCATATTCCTAAGCCCTATAAGTCGCTGACCGGGTACTATGGAAGGTATTCCTGTAGGCGACGAGGCGAACGAGCTAAGCTTACTCCCCCTCCAGACGATGAAACAGAGAGCGACTACAGGCGCGAGTTCCGCAACAGTGCGTGGGCCACGTGCATCAAGCGCATATACGAAATAGACCCCTCAGGGAAGCGAGGCAAAACCCCTCCCTGCTGCGAATCATCGCCTTCATTCAGGATGAGCACTCCATCAAGGACATCATGAAGTCTCAAGGGATCGCTGACTTCTAGGGGTTATCAGACGCAACTGTTGGTTCGGAATATTCTCGGCCGCCCCCAAAAGTAACCCAATGCGACAGCCCTGCCCTGCCTCACTACCTAAAATTCCCCTCAACCAGCTACCGTAACCGACCCCAACTACCTAGCTTCCTGATATAACTCCCGAATTAATTGGTTTCTATCCTTTTCATAAGCAACCTTTAAGGAAACAAGGCAAAATCCCTCCCTGCTCCGAAAGCGGATCTTGGGGGCCAAGAAGCCCTGCCCTACGACCGCCTACCCCGCCCAATTACCTCTGCTACAATCTGCTGAACGCAGGCCTCAACCGAGGCAGCATCGGTATGTACGACTATCTCCGGACGCTCAGGCTCTTCATAGGGAGCATCGACTCCAGTAAAGCCTTTAAGTTCCCCCCGGCGGACCTTTGCATAGAGTCCGTGCGGGTCACGGGATTCGCAGACCTCTGCAGGAGCCTTGACGAAAACTTCGATAAACCGCTCCTCGCCCACTATCGCCCTGGCTGCTGTACGGTCCGCTGCGTACGGGGAGATGAATGCACAGATAACGGTTACTCCCGCTTCATTGAGAAGCGTTGCAACTTCCGCTGCACGCCGGATATTCTCGGCACGATCCGCAGGTGCGAACCCGAGGTCCTTATTGAGTCGCCTACGAAGGTTATCACCATCTAGGAAGAAGGCGTTTATCCCCTGGTCGAACAAGACTCTCTCGGCCGCCTTGGCGAGGGTCGACTTGCCAGAACCTGAAAGTCCAGTAAGCCACAAGGTCAGCGCTCGCGTTCCTTGCCTATCTTCTCGTTCGACTCGCGACACGAGCGGGGCCTCTGTGTGCAGATTCGAGCCTGTCGTCGTTTGGTCTTCTATATCAAGGTGTTGCGGAGCCCGATCGATGACCATAGCCGCACCAACCGTGCGGAATGTAACTGGATCAATGACGATCAGGTTTCCAGTGGTGCGATTCTTTTCGTAGGGATCTAGAAAAAGCGTACTCGTTGTCGTGAAGCTCACGCGCCCAATTTCGTTCATCTCAAGGGGAGCCGGGGTTGTTCGACCGAGTGTATGAATGTCGATCTTGTATTCGACTCCCGAAATGACGCCCTTCGTTTCACGCGTGGCGTGACGAAGGATGTAGCGGGTATTCGGGTTCATCGGCTCTTCGCCGAGCCAGACCATCATCGCCTCGAAATTGCTGACTACACGCGGCACGTTTCTAGGTCGTACCAACATATCTCCGCGCGAAATGTCGATCTGATCTACAAGCTGCACGACCACAGCTTCGCCACTCGATGCTTCTGCGAGGGCTGTATGCTCAAGCTGGCGACCTGCCTTGACGATCGATTTCACCTTCGACCTACGCATGGACGGCAACACCAACACCTCTTCTCCTACTCTCACCACACCAGAGCTGACCGTTCCAGCATAACCGCGGAAATTCTGGTTCGGATTCAAGACCACCTGAACCGGGAATCGGAAGTCCACGAGATTTCTATCTGCTGCGGTATATACCGTTTCAAGGTGTTCAAGAACGGTCTCACCTCCATACCACTCCATCCGAGCGCTCTTCTCGACGATGTTGTCACCTTCGAGCGCTGAGACCGGGATGAATCGCACCTCACGAACGCCGAGACGAGCTGAAAACTCCGTGAAATCATCGCGTATCTGTTCGAAGCGAGCCTGAGAATAATCGACCAAGTCCATCTTGTTGATTGCTACCAGGAGGCGTGGAACTCCGAGGAGTGCGGCAATAAACGTGTGGCGTTTCGTTTGCTCTACCACTCCATTTCTGGCATCAACCAAAATTATAGTGAGATCGACATTTGAGGCGCCCGTCGCCATGTTTCGCGTGTACTGAACATGGCCAGGGGAATCTGCAAGGATGAAGCGACGACGAGGTGTCGTGAAATAGCGGTATGCAACATCGATCGTGATTCCTTGTTCGCGCTCGGCCTTGAGGCCATCGGTAAGGAGCGCAAGCGACACACGTGTACTACCAGCTTTCTTAGCGGATGCCTCCAGCGCTGCCAGATGATCCTCGTACACGTTATTGGAGTCGTGGAGCAGACGACCTATCAGCGTTGATTTTCCGTCGTCTACACTTCCGGCTGTAGAGAATCTCAAGAGTGATTGGTGCGCCGTTTCGGCGCGTATAGCTTCTGTGAGCGACTCAGCGGCCATTAGAAATACCCTTCGCGTTTCTTGAGCTCCATTGAGCCGTCAGTATCAAAATCAATGACGCGGTTGGACCGCTCGGATGTCTTCCACTCGGTCATTTCAGCAACGATCTCTTCGAGGGTTGTAGCGCTCGATCGAACGGCTCCGGTGCAATGATAGCATCCGAGGCTTCGGAAGCGGCACATCACCTCCTCCACGTGCTGGCCTACGTACGTCCTTGCATCGTTTTCGATTACAGGAATGAGGAGCCCATTTCTAATGACAACTTTGCGTTTCTTTGCAAAGTACAGTGGAACTATCGGGATCTGCTCGAGCAAGATGTAGTTCCAGATATCACGCTCCGTCCAATTCGAAAGCGGGAAGATTCGCATCGTCTCGCCGGGATTGAGCTTTCCGTTGAATAGATTCCAGAGCTCTGGCCTCTGACTTCGAGGATCCCACTGACCATGCGCGTCACGGAATGAGAACACACGCTCCTTCGACCGACTACGCTCTTCCTCACGCCGCGCTCCACCTATCGCCGCGTCGAACCCGTTGACCTTCAGCGCCTCCAGAAGGGCAGCCGTCTTCAGGAGTGCGCAACAGCGCTGCGTGCCAAGAGTGTACGGATTGGCCCCCTGGCCGAGCGCTTCTTCGTTCTTGTGCAGAACGAGGTCGAAACCCATTTCACGAGCGAGGTTGTCGCGAAACTCGTACATCTCCGGAAACTTGTACGCGGTATCAACGTGCAAGACCGAAAATGGAAACTTCGCTGGGTAGAAGGCCTTCTGGGCCAGCCGAAGCAGAACCGAGGAGTCCTTTCCAACCGAGTACATAAATGCGGGCCGCTCAAATTGGGCTGCAACCTCGCGAAATATATAGATACTCTCGGCCTCTAACTGTTCAAGATGAGACGGTAAATGCATGCGGAATACTTAGCACGACACGCAGGCACGTAACAGACCTTGAGGGAAGATCTCAGTGCGAGCAGCAACTGACGTTCAAACGGAAAGCTTTACCTCGCTTTCCTAGCTGACGGTGCAATCGGACCCTTTTTCGTACGCCAGTACCGAAAGCGTTTCCACCTTAGAGATCTCAGCGCCGTGTCGAGCGAGGAGCCGCTCAACGAAGTTCAAGCCTTCCTGAGGAGTCTCATAGTGACATTCGAAGAGAATGTCCCAAGGGCCAATAAACGACCGAAAGGTGTTGCAGCAGGACTCGGAACGGGCATAAGCCAGCAGCCCGTTGCGTATCTGGGGATGAAAGCTCTTCATCGAGACGAGGTGATAGAAAAAGTGATGTCGGAGTGCAAAGAGATTCACGAAATATCGAGAGCCCAGTATAACCCCCTCCGAGCGCAGCTTTTTCACATGATATTCTACTGTGCTCGCAGGCTGGCCAAGCGCTCGCGCAAGAGATGTGATGGAATCGTCCCAGCGCTTTGCGAGTCCTTGAAGGATTCGCACTTCAATAGGCCCCAAAGAGCGCGTGGTGGCCACCAACTCGGTAGCGTACTCTTTACTGACGCTCCGTTCGCTGCTCGTCGCCGTCACCGGAAAATCATTCATCGACGTAAGCGCCAAGACCTGCTTATCCGCGAAGATAGAGCCAAAACGAATAGAGAGGCAGTCAAGGAACTCCCGAAGTGCGAGGATATTCTTCGCCCTCACCTCACAGAAAAGGTTATAGTGCCCGCTGACATGAGCCAAGAACCCCACATGAGAATGAGAGAGGAGATATTGATGCAATTCCTCTCTTACTTTTTGACCCGCTGCGCTAAGGGTCAGGGCTACAACATAGGGCAGAGTCCCTAGTAGGAAAGAGTTCATGTACAATCGACGCGTGACCACACCCTTATCGTGAAGTTTGGTTAGGACACGTCGAGCCACGTGCTCAGCTATCCCTGCGCGCTTCGCGATCGCCTGCATGGTGAGATCGGCTTCCATTTCGCAGGCTGCAAGGATAGCTCTATCTTGCGGTGCTAGAATCATACTTCTCCCGACTATAAACGTTTATTCAAAAGCATGCAGCCTGTTAAGCTCGAATGCGCAGCTGGGCAGCGCTACCTCTCAATAACACGGAGGCCTTTCATAGAGTGCGGCGCCTTCTCTCGTGCGTTTAAGACTCTTAGTCACGCCTCCGCGCGGAAAGTATCAGCCCAGCATCGCACCGGGGCATTATTTGAACATGGCTTCGACGAAGAGCGATGCAAGGAGGTTATCGTATCGAAATCTAGGCCCTCACTCGGCTGTTTCACTACTCTTGCGCTAGGGTGATAACTATCTCTCCCTAAACTCTCCAGTCATCTCTGGATTGGTGAAGAAGCGCGAGGTCAACTTTTTCCCAACTTCTTGCGCAGAGTGTCGAGAGCAAGGCGCACTGCGACTCTCTCCACTGGCGACAGCACATGCCCGGCACGACGCGCCTCGAGCAGATCGGCGAGACGGTGGAGCTTTCTGTGTTGTACCCGATAGAGTCGCGCTGATTGCGGAAATTGTAAGAGTTCGTTGTCTATGGCGACGCAGCCTTCATTTTGCGCCGCCATGCGTGCTGCCTTGACGATCTCGTTCGACGCCCCCAGGGAGCCACTAGTACTTCTGAAGAAGGAAAGAATGCCCTTCATACCGCCACTGCATCATCAGGTAGACCTTTATTACTCTACACTATGGGTGGAGCTAAGCTAGCGAAACGACCAAAAATGCTCCCGGCTGTGGGAAGGGGGCTTGGATTGCTACCGACCGAAAGTTCGCGGGACGGATTCTAAGTGGGTATCATCAACGAAGCAGGGCAGATGAATTTTCAATCGGTAGATCTCTTTGCAGGGGACATTATGCGCACGTGTAGAGTTTGGCTTGTAGTCGTTATATGCGCTTTTGCTTCGTGCTTTCCGACGGTTGCGTCCGCCCTCAACCCCCGTCGCCTGCCAACCGTTCAAACATCTAAGGGCGTCTATCTCACCGCCATCCGTCCTGACGGTAGTCGCGTATTCTTGCAACGGGCTAAGTTGAAAGTCGGGAAAGAGGGGGTTCTCACCGTCGGTGACGGGTATGTTCTCGAGCCGGCAACGTATGTGCCCCTTGATACCACCCGCTTGCGCGTAACAAGCAGGGGGATTGTGAGGGCCTCGTATCGAGGAGGTGGCCGCTGCTGTCAATTGGGGCAGTTGTCTGCCGGAATCTTTGAGAGACCATCCTTACTCGAAGCTACAGAAGATGGGTTCTTCCTTGAGACCGAGGAGTCAGGAGCGCCACGCTTCGGGAGATTCCGCGAACCGGGATTCGGTACCCTGCGATCGCCCGCGAAGTGACCCGAGTCTACCCTCAGGGCAGTGGAGGTGCAGAGATTGAACACCGGACTTCCCGGCTCGAAGTTGCGGTTGTTGACCGACTCGCCGCATTCCGATCCTTTGGCGACACGTATCGGAGCCAACCGATGGGCGCAGTTCCAAGGGTATTCAGGGTTTACCGAGAGCTTATCCAGGAGCAAACTCAGGAAATCTTGCGATCGCATCTTTTTGAATAAACAGGCTGCTTGATTACACACCCAGATATTCCGCTCTGCGGGGCTCTCTCTCTTGCATTCCTAGAGCAGCTCGAGCACCGCCCGCGCCTGTGACCTGAAGGTCGTGTACTTGGTACTCAGCACCTCGATGTAGCTATCGCGATTCGTGATCTTCTCATGCGCCCTCGGCGTGGCATTGAATGCTGCTGGAGAGGCATCAGGCAGTACTCCGATATCCACACCGACAACTTCGCTGCGATCAATACCCACGCCTCCGAGTGTCGCGTTTACTTCTTGGAGAAACGTCGTGATGTCTCCCTCTGACACCTGCGGAGGAAGGCTATCCTCAGAGTGCTTTTCATACCACGTGCCTATAGCAGTCCCCTGCCCTCGGGGGACACAAAAGAACAAGCGTCCTTCAGGGCTCTGGAGCGTGATACCGTAGAGAGCATCAATTTGACGCGAAATAATCAAGTTGATACCCCGACACCAACTGGGCCGAGGACCACGAAGCTCGCTAGGCATATTCAAGGTACCGATCCACGGCCCCATAGTGTTTACCACTCGCGGAGCGCGCCATACCGATCCATTCTGATCGCGTACTTCGAAGATATCTCCGACCTTTGCAATAGAAACAACGGGCCGATTTTCCTCGACCACTACCCCTCGCTCTACACACCGAGCTACAAGATATTCCTTCACCAACCCAGGCGTGACCATCATGACGTCATGCCAACACAACGCTCCGTGCGGAGCTCTGCCTCGCAGAAACGGCGCTCGCAACTCAGTCTCACGACTCGACAACGTGAGGGGCGGCGGGAGCGGGCTACCGGCCCCTTTCATAAAAGCCTGATATATCCAGCCAGCACATGCGACCGGGATTTTACTCTTGAGACTAAAACGCGACAGAGGCATCAAGCACGGCAAGGGCGCCAATGCGTTCGGCACCTCGCGAAGCAGATCTGTCTGGTCTCGGAGAGATTTGATGACTCTGGGGATATCGAAGGTCTGAAGATACCTAAAGCCACCGTGAATAATACGAAGGGTATTATCCGAGGTCTGCGAGCAGCACGTTCTAGCTTCGAGGACCAGGGTCGACAATCCACGCGCGCCCGCCTCGTCGGCGACGCCGAGCCCTGCAATACCTCCACCGATTACGATAACTTCGAAACGCTTCATAGTTTGTGCTGCTAAGTATATGAACGCTGAGCGAAAAATGCCACCCATCGAGAAAAGGTAGCTACTCACTCAAGAAGCGGCTCTACCCATCTTTGCCGCAAGAATGCTATCCTAGCTAATGTGAGCGGAGGCGACACAAACACCTGCACGTTCCGATGAAATGACATCATCGGCACGTCATGATGATCTTTCAGGTCGCTCCGCGCAACTTCTCGAGGGTTTTATGAACACCTTACCCACCTTGGCCGATATAGAAGCGGCGCGCACCCGCATAGCCCCGCACCTTCCGGTAACTCCAGTCACGAAAGCTCTCACTATCTCCGATGAGCTCAAGCGCACCGTTTACCTCAAATGGGACAACAAGCTCCGCACAGGCGCCTTCAAGGAGCGTGGTGCACTAAACTACCTTCTGTGCCTCGATTCCGCCACGCGCGCACGCGGAGTGTGCACCGCGAGCGCCGGAAATCATGCCCTAGGCCTGAGCTACCATTCCAGTAAATTGGGGGTCCCTTGCCACATCGTAATGCCCTCGAGTGCGCCGCTGGTGAAGATTGAGTCATGTAGGAAGCTCGGAGCATTCATCACTCTCAAAGGTTCCCTCGTAGAGGCGATGGAGCATGCTCAAGATTTGGCCAAACTCAACAATCTGACCTACATTCCACCGTTTGATCACCCCTACGTGGTCCATGGTCAGGGAGTAGCCGGGCTCGAACTCATGGAGCAACTTGATGACTTCGACTCAGTCATCATCCCCGTGGGCGGTGGAGGGTATGCGGCGGGAATCTCTACGGCTATCAAGGCTAAGCGGCCCGACGTCTACATTCTGGGAGTGTGCTCCGAGTGGGCCGCGGAATTCCGCCGAAATCCAGCCTCCCATAACCGCCCTTCCTCACCGATGACGATCGCCGATGGTATCGCGGTGAAATCGATCGGCAAGGTAACCGGGCCGATACTCGACGCGCATGTTGATCAGATCGTGTCAGTGTCAGAGGCATCAATAGCGGACGCTATCATTACCCTTCTCGAGCACGAGCATGTCGTAGTGGAGGGTGCCGGTGCTGCTGGATTTGCCGCTCTCGCCCAAGGACTCCTCCCGCCGAAGTATGTGAAGCCCGTCGTGATGATCTGCGGCAGTAACATCGACATGAATCTTCTCTCGCGTCTCATAGAGCAAGACATGGCAGAGAGGGGGCGGTTGCTGAAGGTCAGCATTGCCCTACCCGACCGGCCAGGCGCGCTTCACCTCATATCAGGGATAATCGCGAACAAGGGAGCTAATGTTCTGCAGGTGTTTCACGACCGCTTCTATGCCAGGCTCCCTGGTCACGTTGACATCACCGTGGTGATGGAGGTTCGTGACAGAGCCCATGCTTCTGAAATAATCGCAGCATTGATAGCGGAAGGACTACCAACTAATCAGCTGTGAAGCGAGTACGCTGACTTTGCATTTTTTTCCTGACCCAGGGGTGCATTTGCCCACGCGACGTCGGATCTTTGTCGTAATTCGCCAGGGCATCTTCGCCCTTATGATAGAAGGCTTGTGTATCGGTGAATCGCACTCGATACGGTAGGCACGGCACCGTGTCTGCTTTCATCAAAATCGAAACTCGATCCGCAGAATCACCATCGTAGACCTCGACCGTTGTGCGCTCTCCGTATATGTCGCTCGTATCCACTGGAGCGAGCTCTCCAGGCACGTACAGACGGTCAAAGATCAGATCTCGTGCTGTTCCCTTAGCCCTTCGCTGAATACTTCGCGTTGTATTCTCGGTACATCGTAGAGGTCGACTGGCTGGGTGTTGCGGCGCTACCCAGTACTCCGTTGCTCGCTGCGCGCGAGCTTCCGCTGGCACATCCGTCACAGGCTCGAGTATCACCTCATGTGCATCAGGAAAGGGCACTCCGTCGGCTCCTCGAAAGTGAGAAACGATCTCAAATCTGGGGTCGCGAATCGAGGTACGCTCTGAAGCATGAACAGAGCTTTCAATCTCCCCCAAACGCTCCCCTGCTCGTATTCTACGCTGCTGCGCCTCGTTTTCGCTCTCAGGCTTGTATCTTTCGTTGAGCTCACTCACTTTTTGTGACAGCTCTGACTGAACATCTTGCGCCCATGCGAGGTGCCCCCAGCAAAGAAACACGAGCGACAAGACAAACACGCTGAAGAACTGTTGGTGGGGCACCTTCATGTCAAAAGCCCTCCATCTTCTGAAGCGGCGTTGCCTGAAGCGCTGCTGCCGGATCTGGTATGCGGGCCCCATCTCTAAAAGCCCCTTGCTCGTCGACGAAACTCTCAATCGCCACAGTTCCTTCTACGATACGCCGTCCGCTGAGGGTAACGAATATCCATGCTGGTGAGGCTATTATCGGTAGGTCGCTCGGAACTCCACTTAACGCGAAAAGCTTCAGTTTACTGCTCCACAACTTCGCTCGTATTTCAGGTGTTACCGAATTGAAATCACCGATGTGATAGATCGCTGCGATTGGAATAGAGTTCTTCTGTTGCAGCCGAACTGCGCGATCAATGACCGTAGCAAAGTGCTTTTGGTCCTTAGAGCTCACGTAAAGCTCCAAGTAATTCTCCTTTGGTTGCTGCTCTACTGCCGAACTCTGCGCGTCGCATCTGTGCGCAATGAGAAACGCGAGCATCAAGCTCACTGTGACAATCGGCGCAGAGAAACGATACCTGCGTAGAATAGAAGCCAACACAGCTATCCGAGGATGACGATTCTGAGTGGCATCTCTCCTCAAGGCTATGACTCCAAAGCCTCGCTTCTCGTTAGCTCCCTCTACCACAATTTCTCCTCACCACATGCTAGCTCCGAGTGTGACCCTCGCCAACGCTCCCACCCTTTGGGACAGCTCGCAAAAACACGCATCGGCGCAACATGACTACCCGGAGCCCCTTGCATGCTGGTGTACCAGCGATCTGCTTGAGGCACCCCTTTGTAATACGAATCACCGCGCACAATGCGGCACTGTATACCCTGCTCGTTTGGTCCAAGGCCGCCAACAAAAGACTTACCTCTGAACTTGAAATATCCGAGCGGCTCAAAGCGTTTGTAGTACGACGTGCGCTGCTCTTGATCCGCCATAGCTGGAGCATACACGCCAGCGGCGATGGAGAAGGCCAAGGGGCGCGTAGTCGATTCATCGGAGCTTTGGGTTACTTCACCCTTGCGTACGGGAGACAGCGCAACGAGGCGGCCTCCTACGTCTTTACAGGAGTAGCCGATATTAGCGTTTTTGGATTCCGAGGAGAGCCCCTTACCAAACACATCAACCGCCTCGCGAAGCCCCTCAGAGCTCTGGCTCGGATCCTGGCTCGTCAGCGCTTTGCAGTACTGCTCACCCTCCCGGGCCCCGTGATCGTATCCAAGCGCCAAGTCAGTGGCTCTTCCCTTCGTCCCGCCGACATCAAGATATGCCATCGCGTCGAAATTCGTCAGCTTAGAACTTTCGACTGGGTCGGCTAGCAGGGTAGCGCCGGAGGTACTGTAGGTGCTCCAGAGAGGGAGAGCCTCGAGCATCTTTTCCCCAGCACTTCCCTGACCGGCTGGGATTTTCTGGTAGGGGTCTTCTATAGGATCGGGATCCATGAGCTTCATGAACTGCATCGGATGCATGCAGAAATCCTTGGCCAGCTCTTCGCGGTGTTGTTGCTCCATTACTGCGAGGTTCACTCGGAGCGTAATATCGTCCGGCTGCAGAGCGCTGCGAGATTTCACGAGCGGCGCGACCTCTTTGATACAACGGTCGACTACATCTACATCGACTAGCATCGATGTCCCGTCGCTTCTTCCCCACTCTAGAGCTTGCGTCGGGAAATAAAACTCGAAGAGCCCCGCCCATCCTGTGCCGTCTGGATGACGACATGCGATCTCTTCTTCCGAGAGCTGCTCCTCTCCCCGCCTTACGCAGCATGCCTTGAAGGAGTGATCTTCTCTAAGCGCTGCATAGCGCGAGGTATCGACTCCACAGCACCGAGCCGTTTCGTGCTCAGGATGACCGCCTGCCTTCGAATTCGGGCATGCGTCCTCGTTGACACCTGAAAGCTCCCCTGCCTGACTACGGACGTGTATGTGCGCGCTTCGCTGTATTCCCTCAGCGATGTCGCGCAGGTGCGGGCTGTAATGCTTATCGAGCTTGTCGACGTTCCCGTGGGTCGGGTCGAAGATCACCTCCGGGAAGAGCCCCCTCATGTTCTCCTTGATCGTGCTCGGTGACTTCTCGAGGTCTCGCTCCGACACCTCCGTGGCTCGAGCTCCAGTGCGTAGCTGATCAGCTATCTCATCCAGGGGTGAGCAGACTGCGCTTGGTACGCCAGCCACGAACAGATACGCTGCTAGTGAAATGGCTAGACACCTAGATTGCAAGTTCAACATGAGCGATGGGACTCTATACACAGGAACAGAAGAGATTCCGATCCCCGTATACCCCATCGATACGCCCTACAGCAGGCCAGAACTTACTTTCTTTGGTCCATGGCGCCGGAAACGCCGCGAGCTCTCTGCTGTACGGCCTATCCCACGCATCGCTCACGACACTAGCTGCCGTGTGAGGAGACTGCTTGAGCGGATTGTTGGTCCTGTCTAGCTCTCCCGTCGCGATTCTGCGGACCTCTGCGCGAATCATCGAGAGCGCCTCGCAAAACCTGTCGAGTTCGGCTTTAGATTCACTTTCGGTAGGCTCGACCATCAAGGTTCCAGCTACAGGCCACGACACCGTAGGCGCATGGAAGCCGTAATCCATCAAGCGCTTGGCAACATCCTCGACCTCGATGCCTGCTTCTTCCTTGAGAGCGTGCAAACTCAAGATACACTCGTGCGCCACGAATCCAGATGTTCCGCGATAATACACCGGATAATCTTTCTCGAGCTTATTTGCTACATAGTTGGCCGAAAGTATTGCGATCTTCGTCGCCTCTGTGAGGCCGTCTCCCGCCATCATCGCCATATACATCCAAGAGATCGGCAAGATGCTCGCCGAACCCCACGGTGCCGCGGAGATAGGTCCTACACCGTGTGTATTGCCGAGATCGACGACGGGATGATTCGGAAGAAACGGCGCGAGGTGTTTTCCACAGCAGATGGGCCCCATTCCTGGTCCACCGCCACCGTGCGGGATGCAGAAGGTCTTGTGCAGGTTGATGTGGCACACATCTGCACCGATTTCACCCGGTCGTACGAGCGCCACGAGCGCGTTCAGATTTGCGCCGTCCATGTAGACCTGTCCACCACGGGCGTGAACGATCTCACACGCTTTTTTGATACCTTCCTCGAACACACCATGAGTAGACGGATAGGTCACCATGAGTGCCGCCAGCTTGTCCTTGTACTGCTCAGCTTTTGCTTCGAGATCGACCAGATCGACGTTACCAGCTTCGTCACACGCAACGACAACCACCTCCATGCTCGTCATGGCAGCACTGGCCGGATTCGTACCGTGCGCAGATTTCGGGATAAGGCAGATATTACGGTGCCCCTCTTTCCGATGCGCATGATACGCACGGATCACGACCAGGCCCGCATATTCACCCTGCGAGCCTGCATTGGGCTGAAGCGAACACCCATCGAAGCCCGTTATTTCGCACAGCGCTCTCTCGAGATCCAAAAAGAGCTCTGCATAGCCCGCCCGGTGATGAACCGGCGCAAAAGGATGCAGCGCCCCGAACTCTGGCCATGTGACCGGCACCATTTCCGACGTTGCATTGAGCTTCATCGTGCATGAACCTAGCGGAATCATCGAGAAGCCCAGCGAGAGATCTCGCGCCTCGAGCTTTCTGACATAGCGCAAGAACTCAGTCTCTGAGTGATAGCTATTGAACACTGGATGCCCAAGATAATCGACCTCTCGTCGCAAGCCCTGGGGAATCTGGAGGGTAGCGTCAGCAACGGCCGCCTCGCACTCTGCACGAGTGATCGATACGCCGAGGGCGGCGCACAGATGGCTCAGATCGTCGAGACCCTTAGCCTCATCGAAACTCACCCCAACTGTGGAATCAGATACGACACGCAGTAGAACGCCCTGCTTCTCTGCTGATTCGGCTACTGCGGCAGCTTTTTTCGAACCCACGTCAATCGTGACTGTGTCGAAGAATGCGGTACTTCCCACTGACTTGCCCGCACGAGCGATAATCGAAGCAAAGGCGCTCGCTAAAGCGTGTGTCCGCTCAGCGATGCGGCGTAGTCCTTTGGGTCCGTGGTAGACACCGTACATACTGGCCATCACCGCCAAGAGCACCTGAGCCGTACATATGTTGCTAGTAGCCTTCTCTCGACGGATGTGCTGCTCACGCGTTTGGAGTGCGAGTCTCAGGGCAGGCTTTCCACTCGAATCGCGCGATACGCCGACCAACCTTCCGGGCATGCTGCGCTTGTACTCGTCGCGCGTCGCAAAAAACGCCGCATGCGGACCTCCGAAACCCATCGGCACTCCGAAACGCTGCGCGGATCCGACAACGATATCCGCTCCCATCTTTCCGGGAGGAGTGAGCATACAGAGGGCAAGCAGATCGGACGCCATACAGACGAGAGCTCCAGCCTTGTGGGCTTCGTCACAGAGAGTCGAGAGATCGTGCACTGTTCCCCGCGTATCTGGATTCTGAAGAAGACATCCGAAGGTCTCTGTACCGAACGCAAACTGCGACACCGGTAGCACCTTTACGGCGACACCGAGGGCCTCGGCTCGGGTTGTGACAACTCCGAGGGTCTGCTGATGAACGGCATCAGATACGAGATACTCCTTCTTTGCTCCGGGCACACCGGCCTTGGTCGAGAGCGCCAACGACATCGCCATCGCTTCCGCTGCTGCTGTACCCTCGTCGAGCAACGAGGCATTAGCGATCTGCATACCGGTCAATTCCATGACCATCGTTTGGTAATTGAGGAGCGCTTCTAAGCGACCTTGAGCGATCTCGGCCTGATAGGGCGTATACTGTGTATACCACCCTGGGTTCTCCAAAATATTTCGCTGGATCACCGTTGGCGTGAGGCAGTCGTAATAGCCCATCCCAATGAAGGCGCGCGCAATGACGTTTTTGCTCGCAACAGCTTTGAGCCGCTCAAGGGCCTCGTATTCACTAAGCGCGACAGGGAAGCGTGAAAGGGTGAGCGGAGTGGAGCTCCGCACCGCCGCAGGAACCACGGATTCGATCACATCGTCGAGCGAGCGCTTACCGAGAAACTTCACCATATCCTCGATATCCTTGGCGCTCGTACCAATGTGCCGCTCGGCAAAATTGGACGCTCCGAAACCCGTTCGGTGCGATGCTCGCTTCTCGACTGAACCTTCTGTCTTCATCTTCTCTGCCAACATGTAATTACCGCCGATAAAAAGCTACTTACCAACGAGCGCTTTGTACTCCTCAGGGGACATCAACGCTGCAATATCTGCTTCCGAAACTCCGGAGAGCTTCACGATCCATCCCTCTGAGTACGGAGTACGATTGATAAGACCGGGATCGTCTACAAGCGCTTGATTCACCTCGACTACCGTGCCCGCAAGCGGAGAGTACACATCTGAGGCTGCTTTGGTGGACTCAACCACACACAGGGTGCCGTGCGCGGTCACCACTTTGCCCATCGTCGGAAGATCCACGAATACGAGCTCTCCAAGCTCAGCCTGCGCGAAAGCGGTGATACCGACGATCGCCACATTGCCATCCATTTTAACCCATTCGTGGTCTTTGGTGTATTTGTATCCCTCAGGAAATTCCATTCTTCTCTCCTCTGTCGATTATTTTTTACTACGTTTGTAAAAAGGAAGCGGCACGACGTGCGCCGCTATAGAGCGACCACGCACAAATACCTTCAATTCAGTATCGAGCGCCCCGTAGGGCGTGGATACAAGAGCCATACCGAGCGCTTTGTTGACAGTGGGTGTTTTGGTACCACTTGTGACCACACCGATTTCCACATCACCCATCGCGGCCTTGACGACGTCGCCTTGACGCGCGATGCCGGGCTCGTTCAAGAAGAACCCCACCAGCTTGCGCGGCACCCCAGCTTGCTGTTGTTGCACAAGTGCATCACGCCCGATGAAGTCCCCCTTGTCGAGTTTGACGATCCAGCCGAGCCCACTCTCGAGCGCCGTAATGTCTTCTCCTAGCTCATGCCCGTGGAGCGGCAACGCTGCTTCGAGGCGCAATGAGTCCCGAGCCCCGAGGCCGCAGGGTGTGACGCCGTAACTCGCACCGTGCTCCAGAAGGAGGCGCCATACGTTCGCCACGTTGTTAGCGCGCACGAAGAGCTCCACTCCATCCTCTCCGGTGTACCCGGTTCGAGCCACAATCACTGACGATCCAAGGATCTCCGACTCAACGAAATGGAAGCTCTTGAGACCCGAGAGATCGTGCTCACGCACGAGCGGCGCGATCAGTTCGATCGCCCGCGGGCCCTGCACAGCGATCTGTCCCCACTCAGCGCTCTCGTTCGTTATCACTGCCGCTGTCGGATTGTTGGCTTTGAGCCATTCGAAGTCCTTGTCGGCGTTAGACGCATTCACGCACAGAAGGAAACGCTCGGAGCTGAAGCGGTAGACGATGATATCATCGACTACTCCACCATTGTGGTTCAGGAGAGCGCTGTACTGAGCCTTTCCGTCATAGAGAGCCGAGACCTTGTTGCAGGTCAACTGTTCGAGAGCAGCAAGGGCATCTGGACCGGTCACCCAGATCTCTCCCATGTGGCTTACATCGAAGAGACCCACAGCTTCTCGCACCGCCACGTGCTCGGCTATCACGCCACCATACTGAACAGGCATCTCCCATCCGGCAAACTCGACCATCTTGGCCCCGAGTCGAATATGTTCTTCGTAGAGAGGGGTCCTCTTCATAGCTTCACACCTTTTCTGCGAGCGCAGTTATCAACGGTATTAAACATCAGCATCGCTACTGTCATCGGCCCCACCCCTCCCGGCACAGGTGTTATCGCCGAAGCGACCGGCGCTACGTCAGCGTAGTCGACATCGCCAACGAGCTTTCCTTCAGCTGTACGATTAATCCCGACATCCAACACGATTGCACCTGGCTTGACCCAATCTCTCTTTACGAGCTTTGGAACTCCAACCGCCGCCACAACGATATCTGCCGCCCGACAAACCGCTGGCAGGTCTGCTGTCTTGGAGTGTGCGAAGGTCACAGTAGCGTTACGCTCCAAAAGCAAAAAGCCCATCGGCTTACCAACGAGCTGCGAACGCCCTATCACCACCGCGCTCTTACCCACCAGGGATGCCTGTGGAATATCATCTAGGGTCGTCGTTTCGCCGAGCTGCACCGACGCAAACGCCAAGTCCAGCATGGTCATAACCCCAAGCGGAGTGCAGGGTCGGGGTGCTGGCGCCCCCTGTAACAACAACCCCTGGTTAGTAGGATGGAGACCATCAGAATCCTTCTCTGGGGCGATGAGACGCACGAACTCCGCCCCATTAAGGGGGGCAGGGAGTGGCAGTTGAAGCAGTATTCCATCTACCCTGTCATCGTTGTTATAGCCCTCTATAACGGCTTTCAGCTCGAGAGGCTCAATAGTAGCTGGGAGGTGGCTATCGAAGGTTACGATCCCGCACTCCTTCGCAAAACGATGCTTAGATGCCACATACGTTTTCGAAGCCGGATTGTCACCCACCAACACTACCGCCAGCCCCGGTGGGCGACCGACTATATGAGTAAGCTTTTCAACGCGTTGGGTGATTGTACGAGCGACTGCTCGGGCGAGGGTCTTACCGTCGAGAATCTTGGGACTACCAAGAGACCCAGAATCGGCCGAGGCGGGATTGGCCATGGGCTAAACTCCGTCAATACGCGTGAGATTAGCCAGAGATTGGCCTGAAACCAGGAACAAAACCGGGTTCATACCAAAATCGGGCACAGCTTTTATAGTCGAGCCCCTGGCTCATGTAAACATTCGAGCTACCAACACTTAAAATGGAATACATTTGTGCAAGCGTCCCTGGTAGTCTATAGCGATGTGCAAAAGTCCGTGCCGATAAAACTGGCGAGGCTTTTGCTCAACATCACTATCGATTACGGTTTTGATTCGCATCCGCGAATCGATAGCGTTCTCCAAAAGTCGTGATCTAGCCACGGACTTTTGGAGAACGCGATAGCAATTTGCAAAAAGATTGAGACAGGCTACGCGACTAGGTTGTAGCTCCTTAGTCCCTTTCTTGAAAGGCCTTCGGCCTTCAATTTACTGGGGCAAATTGCTATTTGTTGCCTGGTGCTGCCTCCGCAGCACACCTATAGTGAATTTCAACAAGATTGTCTCAATCTTTTTGAAATTCACCATATATGCCTTAGAATGGTAGGACATCAGGAACCCAGCTTAAGGAGCACCCACGTATGCAGATAGGGGTACCGCGAGAACGGAAAACATTGGAGCAACGGGTCGCGATAACGCCAGACGGCGCCCGCGAACTTATCAAGCACGGCCATTCGCTCCTCATCGAGACCAACGCAGGTGTTGGCTCCTCGTTCTCGGATGATGCGTATGAAGCCGTGGGATGTCGCATAGTGAAAACACTCCGTGACGTGTGGACGAACGCGGAGCTACTAGTCAAAGTGAAGGAACCCGCGCCGGAAGAGTTCGAATTCTTTCGCTCTGATCTCGTGCTGTTCGACTTCTTGCACCTCGCCAGCTTGCCTGAGGTAGGAGATGCCCTGCTCGCGAGCAAAATCACCGCATTCGCATACGAAACACTGACGACATCCGACGGACGACTCCCGCTCCTCGAGCCGATGAGCGAAGTAGCTGGCAAACTATCTGTCCTGAACGGCGCCTATTTTCTTCTCTCTCAAAATGGTGGCCGCGGAGTACTCCTCGGCGGTGCGGTGGGAGTGCCTCCGGCTAAAGTCGTGGTAATCGGAGCAGGCATCGCCGGACGAGCGGCGTGCGCCACAGCGGTCGGCATGGGCGCTCAAGTAACGATGGTCGATGTCAGCCACCAGAAATTAGAGGCGATAGCCACCCGTTTCGGCTCTGCGGTTCGCACGGTGTATTCGACCAGAGGTTCAATTGAGCGCGAATGCGCCGGAGCCGATCTGCTGATCGGTGCCGTACTCGTACCTGGCGCGGCGACACCACGCATCATTGATCGCTCGATGATAAGAGCGCTCGGTCCGAAGGCAGTGTTCGTTGATATCAGTATCGATCAAGGAGGCTGCTCGGAAACCAGCAAGCCAACGAGCCTCGATCAGCCGGTATACGAAGCAGAGGGGGTCATTCACTACGGCGTCTGTAATATGCCCGCACAAACGCCACGCACCTCGACGATGGCGCTGACGGCGGCTACCCTGCCCTACATCATCAAGTTGGCAAACAGCGGGGCCCAACGGGGCGTGCAGTCATCGGTGGAGCTGCGCAGCGCTCTTACCTGCTTAGCTGGAAAGATAACCAACAAACCAACCGCCGAGGCACTAGGAAAGCCATACCATCAGGTAGAGTAATCAGAGCGGGCTCAAGCCGTTGCCTGCGCAGCCAGGCCCTACGTTCGACCAGCAACGTCGAGCTTGCGAGCCCGCATCCAGAGACTCTCGACATCGTAGAACTCTCTTATCGGCTCATAGAAAACATTGACTACGACGTCGCCACAATCGATGAGCACCCATTGTGACTGCTCGTAGCCTTCCACCGACAGCGGCTTTATACCGATCGTAAGAAGCTCCTCTATTACGCGATTGGTGATACCTTGGACTTGTCGGTCAGACCGTCCAGTCACCACGATAAAGTAATCAGAAAAGTCAGACATCGTGCGTACGTCTAAAGCCACGACATCTTGTCCTTTCACATCCTCACAGGCTTGCACAACTCGTTTAACTACCCCCATCGAGTCGGCGTCATCCTTCACAACCAGTGCGAGGTTATTCTTCATAGCTTGCAGGATCCTCCTTGTGGTCCTCTAGTCTAGATAAAAAGGGTTCAATGGTGAGTAACAAAAATGAGAGAGATGAAGCACTGCGCGGTATGAAATGAGGCAGAATAGCGGGCTCAAGAGGGGAGAATTTGGCGCACAAAAGACAGGGCTTCGAGAGCATCTGGGTCACTCGGCTTCTGTCTTTTCTTGAAATCGTGTCGCCTCCTCAAATGGAAGTTTATGAAATAAGTATACCACCGAGACCGTCCGGCTCAAAGAAGAATCCGCGGTTTTGGGGCTAATACTATGAGAGAAAACAGTCGCTTCAGGCCGGCTATTCCTCGAGGACGGAGTCACCACTAGAATCCAACTGACCCTCGCGGCTGCGGCCCAACTCCACTTTCTCAGCGAGCACTTCGATCAGCTCGGGGATACCCTTCCCCGCCACGCTCGATATCACAGCAACCTGATAGCCCCGCTGCTGGAAAAGCTGCCGGTAATGGTCCACTCGCTCCTGTGATGAGACAGCGTCAGCCTTGGTGAGCACAACCAACTGCTCTCGGTGCGCGAGCTCCTCTGAGAAGTTTGCCAGCTCGTAGTTGATACCATCGAAGAGCTTCTCGAGGTCAGCCTCTTCTCCGTCTTCTTCAAGCTGAGTCAAGTTCAAGAGGTGCGCAATTATCTTGGTGCGCTCTACATGCTTCAAGAAACGAATCCCTAATCCCTTGCCCTCGCTCGCCCCGGGAATGAGCCCGGGAATATCAGCAACAACAAAGGTACGGCGACCCTTAGCCTGCACCACTCCGAGGTTTGGAACCAAGGTAGTAAAGGGATAATCAGCGATCTTGGGCTTCGCCGCAGAGATCCGCGAAATGAGCGTCGACTTGCCCGCATTCGGAAATCCAACGAGCCCAACATCAGCAACGAGCTTGAGGGACAACAGATACGTGCCCTCTCCTCCCGCCTCCCCTGGCTGCGCGTATTCAGGCGCTTGATTGGTGGAGGTTTTGAAAAACGAGTTTCCCTTTCCACCCCGACCACCTTTTGCCAACACGAATTCGCGGCCGATGACATCCAAATCCATCACCAGGTCTCCAGCCTCCTGGGTGTTTGGATCCGCGGCGAATATCTGCGTACCAACCGGAAGCTTGATGACGATATCCTGACCGGCCTTCCCATCCTTCTGAGAACCACCACCTGCGCTCCCATCTTCGGCTTTCCACTCAGCTTGGAATTTGAAATCAAGCAGTGTGTGAATATTTGCATCCGCTCGAAGTATGACCGAACCACCACGACCGCCGTTACCGCCGTCTGGACCGCCGAGAGGAACGAACTTCTCGCGCCTGAAATGACGCGAGCCCGCACCACCCTTCCCGGCCTGAACGTGTATTACCGCTTCATCAATGAACTTCATAATTCCGCCGAATTTTCACATTTCCGAAGGTCACGAATGCCCGCCCTCATAACGAAAAAGAGGAGTCGGGCTTTGGTGGCTCCGCACTCCTCTTTTAGCATCAACTATGGACGTTGACGTGTGGCCTTACGCGACCGCGTCAACTGGCTTGATCGTGATGTACTGCCGTCGTCCTTGCTTGAACTCGACGACTCCGTCTACGAGAGCAAACAGAGTATAATCACGGCCAGTGCCTACGTTCTGACCTGCATGGTAGGTGCTGCCACGCTGACGCACGAGGATGTTCCCCGCACGAACGACTTCGCCACCGTACTTCTTCACTCCGAGACGCTTACCACGGCTATCTCGTCCGTTTCTGGTACTTCCTACTGCTTTCTTATGAGCCATTGAACCACCTCAAAATTTCTTTGTCAGCGCTACGCTTCAATTAGAGCGAGACACTCTCAATCAAAACTTCACTCTTTGCCTGACGGTGACCCTGCTTCTTGGTGTATCCACCCCTCAGGCGCTTCTTGAAGATAACGACCTTCTTGTCCTTCTTGTGCGCTACGAGGCGCCCAGTGACTGTTACTCCGAGGGGCGAACCGCCCGCTGCGAGCACCTTCACATCAGCTCCACCGGACTTACCTGCCATGAGGACATCCGAGAAGGTGATGGTATCGCCAGGATTACCATCGAGCTCGTCGATCGAGATGCGCATACCGGGAGTAACGCGGTACTGCTTTCCGCACGTACGAACTACTGCGAAAACCTGAGGCTCAGTTGCGACCGCCTCTGCCGTTGTATTTTGATTCTTTGCCATAACGCACACACCTTTACCGGCCGGTACAACACTTTTTCAGGGTGCGGCCCCACCCTCCTCGCCTGTGATTATGGGAATACTCACCTATGCTATCAGGGCTGCTCTTGGACGGAGCCGAGCAGACCATGAATTCTTACCCCGCCAAAACCTCTTGGCGAGCTTAAGTACCTGAAAGCACTGGAGTCACAGTTGCAGAGGAGTAAAGATACCGATTAGAGCGTGGAAAAGCAAGGTCATGGGCTCTATGAACACCCCTTTCTTTGCTGCTATACTCGCCGATGAGCCCACTTAAAAGACAGAGAGGGCAAGACACGTAAGTCGAAAGGCACGAAGTAAGGAATGCGGGGAGAAGGATTCGTCATTGCAGTCATTGAGGACGAGGAGCTCATCCAGAAGAGCCTCGTCATGAACCTTCAGCTCGAAGGCTTCGAGGTGGTCACGGCTAGTGACGGGGAGCAAGGCGTAAATCTCGTCCACGAGCGCAAACCCGACCTAATCATCATGGACGTGATGATGCCCAAAAAAGATGGTCTGCAAGCGTGTCGCGAAATTCGCACTGCAGGAATCTCAACACCACTCATCCTGCTTACCGCCCGCTCCAGCGAAGTAGACAAGGTACTAGGGCTCGACCTGGGCGCAGACGATTATCTTGCAAAACCCTTCGGAATGCTCGAGCTCTTGGCACGAGTACGTGCCCTGCTCCGCCGGATTGTGCGCACTAGTGCGGTAGACGAGGTGCGATTCTCCAACGTTGTAGTCGACTTCAAGGCATACCGGGCACTACGGGATCAACAACCTATCGATCTCTCCGCTCGTGAATACCGACTCTTACGCTACCTCGTCTCCAAGGAGGGTTCGGTAGTAACGCGCGACGAGCTTCTCGACGAGGTTTGGGGCTACAACTCCTACCCAACCACCCGAACAGTAGATAACCACATAGCCCGTCTACGCCAGAAGATTGAGAACGATATAGACGAGCCCCAGCACATCCTTACGGTGCATGGGGTTGGCTATAAGTTTGTGGCTTAACAGGCCCTTAAACGCTTACGCGACTGCCACCTCTCATCAAGGGTTTAGCACCTAACATACCAGCGTTCGGCAACTTGTCAGAATTTTTTCCAGAATTTGTAACAAATTTGCATCGAATCCTGGGCGAGTGAATCAAATATGGAAACGACGCAGTGCAAACGTCCGGGCAGTTGGTTTTCGCTGAATTAATCAGTTCCCCCCTTGGAGCAGATTCTGATGGGGTCGAGATAAAGGGTTTTTTGAGGGTGCCCGGGATCAGAAAGAAGCGCGGCAAAGTGTGCCACCCTTTAACTTACGGAAGGACCATCAGGATGAACGATAAGAACTTTGATTCTAGCGCGAACACCGACAGACTCGAGAGCTTTGAGTGCAAAGATATTACTGCTCGCCTCGGCGATCTTGTCGATAACGACATGCCCGACAATGAAAGAAAGGCTGTCGAGGCGCACCTCGACGAGTGCGCTGAGTGCGCCGCTTTCTTCGCCTCATATCGGCACATAGTTCAGAGCGCCGCAGAGCTACGCGAGCCAGAGCGTCCTCTGCAAATCGACGTGCAGAACCGCCTTCGCAAGGCGCTGAACACCCGCCTCGGACTCACTCTTCCTTACATCGCATGAGGCTATCGCATGAGGCTGTCGTCTTTCTGACAAGCCCCTAGGGAAGCAAGCCCCCCCTGCTGCGAAAGAGGGCCGTGGTTTAACCTTAAATCTTAACTACCAACTTCTACAAAGAGACCGGCGAGGGCAGCGAGAGGCAAGAGGGCAATCGCCTGTGACTCAACCCTCGTTGCACTCGCCGTTCTCTTTGTAAATCCCTCCACCGCTGTTGACGGCTCCCGAGTGTGCTGCGTAACCTGCCTCTCTATGAGCAACGCGCACGACACCACATACATCATCGACGGGTCCGGCTACATCTTTCGCGCCTTCTACGCGATTCAGCGACTCTCGAACAAAGACGGCTTTCCGACCAACGCCCTCTTCGGCTTTCTGCGCATGATATTGAAGACTATGTCGCAAGCGACCTCAGACCATGTAGTGATCGTTTTCGACGCTGGTCGCAAAACGTTCCGCAACGAGCTCTACCCAGAGTACAAAGCGAACCGAACCGAATGCCCACCCGAGCTCTCGCAACAGATGCCCTACTTTCGCGAACTCTCGCGAGCGCTCGGACTTCCGGTGCTCGAACTCCCGGGCTTTGAAGCGGATGACATCATCGCCACAATCACTGCCAAACTCTCCTCCGAGGGCAAGCCGATAACGATCGTCTCTGGCGATAAGGATCTCATGCAGCTCGTTACCGACACGGTCGAGATCTGGGACACCATGAAGGATAAGCGGTTCCGCATCCCCGACGTCGTCGAGAAATTCGGTGTAGGCCCAGACAAGGTCACCGAGGTCTTGGCTCTTACCGGAGACACCTCCGACAACATACCCGGCGTCGATGGCGTTGGCCCAAAGACAGCCACTCAGCTCATTCAAAAATACGGTTCAGTCGAAGGGGTTATCGCTAACGTAGCGGCGCTCAAGGAGGATACCGAGATCCGCAACCGGAAAAAAATCGCAGAAACTATTGAATCGAACATCGATCAGTTGCGTCTGTCTCGTAAGCTTGTCGAGGTTGATCACAAGGTCCCACTCGCGGCTATCGCTTCGAATGCTATGGCCTCTACCTCAGCAGAACCACTGACGTCCCCAGAGGATGCGGCTTCGCACATCGAAGATGTACTCACACGTCGCGAGGTCAATGCAGAGCATCTCGCCGAGCTATTCGAAAAGTTCGAGTTCACCTCGCTCTTCAAGGAATTTCAGGCCGTCTTAGGCTCAACGCCGAAAAGCGCTCTCACGTCGTCGTTCGAATATAAAGCTATCACGTCACGCGACTTCCCTGCGTGGTGCGAACTCCTTCTTGCGCAGAAGGAGTTCGCTTTCGATATCGAGACAACCTCACTGGACGTACACGCCGCTAAGATCGTCGGCCTCTCCTTCTGCTGGGAAGAGGCCACTGCGTACTACCTCCCTATCGGACACGTCGATCAACCGGATCAGGTCACGTGGGATACTGTAGTGCGCGTGCTCGGGCCTGTATTTGCAGATCACTCCGTGGCGAAAAGTGGGCAGAACATCAAGTACGACATCAGCATCCTCGAGCTGAACGGCGTTAAGGTCGAGGGAGTAGAGTTCGACTCGATGGTGGCGGCGTACCTCCTCAATCCCGATGGTCGTAACTTCAATTTGACCGCGTTAGCGCATGACTTCCTGCGCCTTCCGGTCATCGAGTACGACGAGGTAACTAAGGGCCTCGAAAACTTTTCGAGCGTCGCTATAGAGGCGGCAACACAATACGCGGGCCAGGATGCGCATTACGCGTGGCTGCTCAAAAAGGAGCTGCTCCCGCGCATCGAGGAGTCCGGACTTACAACGGTGCTGAAGCAGCTCGAGGTACCGCTCATTCCGGTGCTCGCTCGCATGGAACGCGTGGGAATCAAGGTTGATGCCGAGATTCTCGCCAAGATGTCGGCGGAATTCGCGCTCCTCCTGCGGGAGCTAGAAACCAAGATCTATGGATGCGCTGATTGTGAATTCAATATCAACTCGCCAAAACAGCTCGCTGACATTCTCTTCGTGAAGCTCGGAATTCCAACCAAGGGCCTCAAGAAAACAAAGACCGGGATATCGACCGATTCTTCAGTACTCGAGAAGCTTGCAGAAGTTCATCCGCTACCTGCGCTGATCCTCGAGTACCGGATGTTGCACAAACTCAAGTCGACCTACACGGACGCGCTCGCGGAAGACATCTCGCCGATCACAGGGCGCGTGCACTCCAAGTTCAATCAAACCATCACGGGGACCGGTCGTCTCTCGAGCTCCGACCCGAATTTACAGAACATTCCGGTACAGAGCCCTGAGGGCCGTCGGATTCGATCTGCCTTCGTAGCTGAAAAGGGGAAATTCCTCATATCGGCTGATTACTCGCAGATCGAGTTGCGGCTCCTTGCACACATGAGCGGTGACGAAAATATGATCAGGGCTTTCCAGGAGGGCCTCGACATTCACGCCAACACCGCACGTGAGATTATGGGCTACGCCCCTCACGAAGAGCTCCCCGACAACATCCGTCGCATCGGCAAAACGATCAACTTCGGCATCGTATACGGCATGGGAGCATTCCGCTTAAGTCGAGATCTCGGCATCCCGGTGCAGCAAGCAAGCCAATACATCAGCAACTACTTCAGCAGGTATCCGCGCGTTAAGGAGTACTTCAACAAGCTCGAAGACGCTGCGATGTCGAGCGGCGAGGTTCAAACCATCTTCGGCCGTAAACGGGTCATAAGCTCGATCGACACCAGTGGTCGAGATCAAGGCTTTGCCATGCGCGCGGCCATCAACGCCCCGCTTCAAGGGTCGGCGGCTGACATCATCAAGCTCGCTATGATCCATGTAGACGCTTTCGTTCGAACCTCCGGTCGAGGCGCAAACCTCATATTACAGATTCATGACGAACTGGTTGTCGAGGTAGAAGATCGGGGAGCAGAGGAAAACTCCAAATTTATGGATGCCATACGCCAGACGATGGAGGGAGTTATGAGCCTCAAAGTGCCACTTAAAGTCGACGCTGGTATGGGTTATAGTTGGCAAGAGGCCCAATCGTGATTAGATGGCTTAACAAGGATCACAAAAACGACCGCACAGCGGTCGGGCTGCAAGAGCGCGACCGGATAGAAGGTCGGTGCATCTTGGATTGCTCTATTAATTTGAAGCCTAAAGCAGCTCCCGGTGGAGATTCGCAGACTCCCCACAGCCAGCCGCCGGCCAAGCTACGTATGAAAGCTCTAGCGCCCCCCCAAACCCCGCCTACGGACGATGAGACGCTAGTCTCCAAGACCCTCGCAGGGGACAAGGAGGCGTATCGGCTACTTGTTGAGCGCTACCAAAATCGACTCCTGACGATGGTCACGGATATCCTCAAAAGCCGCGAAGACGCCGAGGACGCGGTTCAGGAAAGCTTCGTTAAGGCGTTCTTATCGCTACGAAATTTCAAAGGCCAGTCGTCCTTTTATACCTGGCTCTACCGGATTGCCTACAACATGGCTATCGATGTACGCCGCAAGAGCGGCCGTCGTGGCGGCACTCATGTTGAATACAAAGAGGCTGTTGGCGTCAACAAGGTAGGCACTGCTGACGGCGAGGCGACCAAGTCCATCACAGGTGCGGCGGAGCATCTTCAGAATATTGAGGGCCCACATGCTGCTCTTGTTCGGAAGGAAACTGGCCACCGCCTGCAACAGGTTCTCGGAGACCTCTCGGAGGAACATCGGGCGGTGATCATGCTGCGTGAAGTAGACGGCTTGAATTACGACGAAATCGCGCATGCCGTGGGAGTACCACGCGGAACGGTGATGAGTCGACTCCACTATGCTCGAAAGGCTCTTCAGAGCGCCCTTCGAGACTTCGTCCATCCGACGGGGGCTACTGTGGAGGAGAATCAAGACGAGGCGATCCCCGCTCCGACTGATACGGCTGCTAAAAGCTCAATTAGGTGACGACATGTCTCGACAGAACAAGAAAATTTTGACGGAGAGACAGGAACTTCTGCTGTGTCGATACTTCGACGGAGAGTGTGGCGTATGCGGTCGCTATGCTGCGAAGTCTCTACTGGCGAAGAACGAAGATGCTCGAGAGTTCCTCGAAAGGCTCTCAACCATCAGCAACGAATGTCAGGATGCCCGCTCGCGCAGTGGCGATATGTGCGGAGACCTCTGGGAACGCATATCGACACGCATAGAGAGCGAGGAGCGCGCGGCCTTCTACCTCGGCACCCGCCGAGAAGAGCCGATCCGTTCCGGCAAGGGCATACTGGAGAGGTTTTACAGCTCTCAGGTGCTCATGGGTGGCCTTTCGGGCGCAGCCGTGGCTGCCCTCGCCTTGGTGCTAGTCACCCGCACGTCGTCACCTACCGAGATACTTACGGTACCTCGCGGCGCAATATCCGGCTCGACCGTTTCCTCTGATGTGACTCAAGTTGCGCTCGGCGGCGCGAATCCACGCCGCCAAAGCAACCCAGGGGTCCGCACGCGTGCCATAGCGCCATCGATGGAGGTCGACTGGATGCGTGCCA
This sequence comes from Bdellovibrionota bacterium, assembly GCA_044337105.1. Lineage (GTDB taxonomy): Bacteria > Bdellovibrionota_C > UBA2361 > UBA2361 > OMII01 > OMII01. The sequence goes on from JBIIOE010000020.1 coordinate 27,439, forward strand.
ACGGCCCGCTAGCGCTCATTCAAAACCCGCAAGGTAAGTCTGCAATCATCTGGGTACGTCGTAAACCCACTGCCGCAATGCGCAACGCTCGCCAACCCGCTCCGGCTGTTCCTACGATGCAGGCGATGCTCGAACAGGGGCTTGACGGAAGCCCTCTCAACCAGTCGAAATAGGGAGCTATGGTTTCTCCGTTATCTTGTTATCGCTCGTTCCTATTTCAGCTAGCCTCGCTAGTGCTCGCAAGTACGTTATCGTTGGTCGGCTCAGCAGTCGCTGACGAGCGTTTCTATGAGGCCTCCGACGTGACGATCTTCGTACGGACTATCGAAGCGACCGATCCGATCAAAGGCGACCTCTCGGATGCAGCAGAAGAACCCGTCGTACGCGTCGACGCAGCTCTTGAGGATCTACAACCAAAGCTCGCTCAACTCCCCTTCTCTTCCTTTAAGCTACTCGCGTCAAAGCAAGAGCATGTCTCCTTACGAAAGAGGCAGACGCTCCACCTTCCGAATGGACAGTCGCTCGTCCTTCGTCCGATGTACGTTGACCACAAGCGCGTGGGTGTTTGGCTCAATTGGAAGGACACTGGCGGAACGGATATCTTGAACACACGCATCCATTTCGACGCTGACGACTCAGTTCTGACCGGCACTGATTGCCCTCACGATGCAGGCTTGATCTTGGCGATCAAAGCTGTGCCGCTCTCCCAATAACACGCGCCTCCCTCTCTATCGGGATACGAATCACCGAGCTCGCTGAGCAAGGATCCGCTGAACATCGCGGCGTCGCGACAGTTCGTGCATTCCTGAGCGCTTTATTCCACTAAAAGTAGAAATTGATCTATTAACGACAGCTAGGTGGTTAGGAACAAAATCGAGCCATCAAGTAGCTGGAACAATTACTGCGACAATGGCAGTAAAACGGTGGTTATCTGGCCTTCGCAGCATTTCGCCTCTCTCTGCCTGCCCAAATACCAAAGAGATAACTCGCATTTAAGCCCTCTGCCACCCACTCCGACTACGAATATGGCTGCTGCCTGTTCTCCCGTGACTCAGTGCGAAGGAAGCAATGGGCGACGCGCGGAATCAACAAACTCGGTCGCTTGTACGGGACTACAACGGAGACGGAAGTAATCTTGTTTCTCAAGCGTGAGATAGGTGTATGGCGTCGTGTGCGCGGCCTTGTGTCACTGAGTTCAGTGCGCGCCGAATCATACCCACGTCGATACGTTCACGCATGCCGCTTAGTCTTCTCAGTACTCGTTGTACTCTTCATGGCGGTCTTTGCATCAGTCTCTCTTGCTCAGGGAAACCTAGTCGGTACGTCTACCTCGGCCGACCCCGAACTGTTCGGTGGAAGCCGTTCCTTTTTCGACGAGGAAGCTCGTCGCCACTGGATCGTGTGGCACAACGGATCAGATATCGCCTTCTCAAACTCACTCGATGGCTCATCGTGGCAATCACGTGGAACTCTTCCAGTGCGTTCGCCACGCTTCTCGGTCACCTACGCTCGTATCTCCGATACCTCCTACGCATACCTCGCGGTAGAGGACTCTTCGGGAGCAATCCGCATCTACCGTGCTACGATAGCAGGGGATTCGATCTCCTTTGATGCTCCCGTCGATGTACTCGTCCCCCAACGACCACAACAGAGCTTCATCAAACCTTTTGTCACGCTCGATGCAACGAGACGTGTGTGGATAGCCGCAATCGAGATGGAACCTCGTGAATCAGGGGAGTCCTATCAAAGTGCTGTGAGTCAGACGCTTGGTGATGGAGCTCAATCGCTGGTATTCACTCCCTCTGTAAACGTCGGAAGGACGTCGTCATACATACACGCTGTGTCACTGGCTCCGCAGCCAGTCGACGACATGCTCTTAGTGCTCTCAGGAGAGGGAAACGCCAACGTACTCGCATACCGATACCATTCTCAGCAATGGAGCGATGCGAACACCACCGGGGATCTCGGATGGTTCTCGTTCGGAAGTCAGGGTTTACAGGGCACCGTGAGAGCTCTTGCAATCGATTCGAAAGGGCAGATCTACGCCGGAGGTAGCTTTGTCTCCGCCGGCGGGATTCCCGCCAATCGAATCGCCAAATGGGATGGCGTCGCGTGGAGCGCTCTGGGAGTAGGAGTAAACAATACCGTTCGCACACTCTTGGTGGGCGATAACGATATTCTTTACGCAGGTGGGGACTTTACCTCCGCAGGAGGAAAGGCGTTGCCCTACCTTGCTTCATGGGACGGGCAACGCTGGGACAAACTAGGAGCAAGTCCGAATAGTGCTGTAACCAGCATTAGCCGCGATCTCGATGGAGGATTGCTCATCGCAGGCTCCTTCTCCTCTATCGGCACTCAGTCCGCCGCAAGGATCGCCAAATGGACCGGCACATCTTGGATATTCTTTGGCGTAGCTGCCAACAACACGGTGAATAGTGCATGTCGCTCTCCCTCAGGTCAGCTATACATCGGAGGTTCCTTCACAACCGTCGCCGGCTCTGCGATTCCGTACATAGCTCAGTGGGATGGTCAAATATGGAGCGCTGTCGGGACCGGCCTCAGTGGGGCGGTCTCTGCTCTCACATGTGCCCCCGATGGATCCGTATACGCCGGAGGCTCGTTTACCAAGTCAGGCAGCGCTAGCATTCTTCGAGTAGCTCGCTGGAATGGCGCCACTTGGATCGCTTTGGGTGGTGGATTAAATGACGCCGTGTTCTCACTGACACGCCTCGCAGATGGATCGATCGTCGCAGCTGGCCAATTCACGCGGTCTGGTTCTACTACAATGAATCGAGTTGCGATGTGGAACGGCAGCGCATGGAAATCCCTTGGTGCAGGCACAAACGGAGTGCTGTATGCCGCAGCTACGACCTCCAGCGGATCTATCATTCTGGGTGGAGAATTCTCAACTGCTGGTACTGTTAATGCCGTACGGCTTGCCGAATGGACCGGAGCATCGTGGAAGGCTATAGGCTCCGGATGCGATGGAGAGATTAGCGCTGTCGTAGTGGATCGAGAAGGGAGCGTGTATGCTGGAGGGTCATTCACAAAGATCGGAGGGATCGAGGCAAATCGCATCGCTCGCTGGGACGGCACCTCGTGGCAACCTCTCGGTAGGGGAGCTGATGGTCCAGTTCGGGCCCTCGCTGTCGATGCAGACAACACCCTTCTCGTCGGCGGTGAATTCCTGAACGTTGATGGCGTCGCTGCCAGGCGGATCGCTCGATGGAACGGGACTGCATGGTCGACCCTGGGAACCGCGATACCAGGTGCGGCGGTGAGGGCCTTGAGCATAGCTCCCGACGGCTCTTTGTACATCGGGGGTGATTTCACCACGGTTGGAACTTTGGCGGCTAACCGGGTAGCAAAGTGGTCTGGTACAACATGGAGCGCTCTGGGTTCGGGTGTCAGTGGGGTCGTACGAGCTCTGGCTCTGCATCCCAACGGAAACCTCTACGTGGGAGGGGATTTCACGACGGCTGGAGGCAGTACGACGAATCGAATAGCTGTCTGGGACGGAGCATCATGGAATAAACTCGGTAGCGGTCTCAACGCACCCGTTCGCAGCCTAGTGATCGGCGCCACACAAGAGCTTTATGTAGGCGGAGACTTCTCGCTTGCTAATGGGGTAGCCGCGAGACGGCTTGCTGTGTGGAACGGATCGTCGTGGCACGAGGTGGGCACCGGACTGAATGACTCCGTGTGGTCACTCTATCTTGAACCAAACTCCAATCAACTATTGGTCGGCGGAGCCTTCACGAGCTCACTTAACGCCGTTTCATTAAACTACCTCGCTCGCTGGACCGGCTCCGCGTTTCAACCTATGGGGCACGGTCTCAACGGTCGTGTTCAAGCAATCAGCAAATCACTTGATGGTAGCATGCTCATCGGGACACAGATCGGCCCCTCGATAACTAATGCTGCTGTCGGTAGCGATCAGCTATCCAAGAGCTCAGTTTCAGTAACTTCTACGCAGCTTGGTAATGCGGCGCTCGTATACATCGATCGCCAATCAAAGCTGTATCTCAGACTTTTCAATGGTGCCGAATCCCGATGGGAACCTAAAGTACTCCTTTCAGCTGGCCCTGTTCGCTCCAGCTCGCTCAGCTTTGACACCCGCACAGCGGATCTGCTCGCCACGTTTGCACATTCGACCGGCATAACTCTGCGAAGAGGCAACCTCCCATATTCGGAAGCTTCATGGAGCACACGGACAGTGACCTCAGCACCCCAAGTTCAAGCGCTCGCCTCGTATTATAAGACAACCGACACCGGCGATATGCTGATACAGTGGCAGAGTAGCAATGCCTCTGGGAATATGAGTCTTAGCTCGGTCGTCGAAGCCGGTGCTATGGCAACAGCTACTCCTACACCGACCTTTACTGCTACTGCTACGGCGACACCGACAGAGACTCCTACAGAGACCCCGACTGCTACGGCCACGGCCACTGCCACTGCTACGCCTACGGAGACCCCGACTGCTACTGCTACTGCCACGCCTACTGAAACTCCAACGGCAACTGCTACGGCGACACCGACAGAGACACCTACAGAGACCCCTACGGAAACTCCGACTGCTACTGCTACCGCGACACCGACAGAGACGCCTACTGAGACTCCAACTGCTACTGCCACTGCCACTGCTACGCCTACAGAGACGCCTACGGAGACCCCGACTGCTACTGCTACTGCCACGCCTACTGAGACTCCAACGGCAACTGCTACCGCGACACCTACAGAGACTCCCACTGAGACTCCCACTGAGACTCCAACTGAGACTCCAACTGCTACGGCCACTGCCACTGCTACTGCTACTGCCACGCCTACTGAGACGCCAACGGCTACGGCTACCGCGACACCAACAGAGACTCCGACTGAGACTCCCACTGAGACTCCAACTGCTACGGCCACTGCCACTGCCACTGCTACGCCTACGGAGACCCCGACTGCTACTGCTACTGCCACGCCTACAGAGACGCCTACTCACACTCCGACTGCTACTGCTACGGCGACACCGACAGAGACCCCTACCGAAACTCCGACTGCTACTGCTACCGCAACACCAACAGAGACTCCTACTGAGACTCCGACTGCTACTGCCACTGCCACGCCTACAGAGACGCCTACTCACACTCCAACTGCTACTGCTACGGCGACACCGACAGAGACCCCTACCGAAACTCCGACTGCTACTGCTACCGCGACACCAACAGAGACTCCTACTGAGACTCCGACTGCTACTGCCACTGCCACTGCCACGCCTACAGAGACGCCTACTCACACTCCAACGGCAACTGCTACGGCGACACCGACAGAGATCCCTACGGAAACTCCGACTGCTACCGCGACTCCGACAGAGACGCCTACTGAGACTCCAACTGCTACGGCCACTGCCACTGCTCCGCCTACAGAGACGCCTACGGAGACCCCGACTGCTACTGCCACGCCCACAGAGACGCCTACTCACACTCCAACTGCTACTGCTACGGCGACACCTACAGAGACTCCTACTGAGACTCCAACTGCTACGGTCACTGCCACTGCCACTGCTACGCCTACGGGGACGCCTACGGAGACCCCGACTGCTACTGCTACTGCCACGCCTACTGAGACTCCAACGGCAACTGCTACCGCGATATCTACAGAGACTCCCACTGAGACTCCAACTGCTACGGCCACTGCCACTGCTACGCCTACGGAGACGCCTACGGAGACCCCGACTGCTACTGCCACGCCCGCAGAGACGCCTACTCACACTCCAACTGCTACTGCTACGGCGACACCTACAGAGACTCCTACTGAGACTCCAACTACTACGGTCACTGCCACTGCCACTGCTACGCCTACGGAGACGCCTACGGAGACCCCGACTGCTACTGCCACGTCCACAGAGACGCCTACTCACACTCCAACTGCTGCTGCTACGGCGACACCAACAGAGACTCCTACTGAGACTCCAACTGCTACGGCCACTGCCACTGCCACTGCCACGCCCACAGAGACGCCTACTCACACTCCAACTGCTACTGCTACGGCGACACCGACAGAGATCCCTACGGAAACTCCGACTGCTACCGCGACACCGACAGAGACGCCTACTGAGACTCCAACTGCTACGGCCACTGCTACGGCGACACCGACAGAGGCTCCTACGGAGACCCCGACTGCTACTGCTACTGCCACGCCTACAGAGACGCCTACTCACACTCCAACTGCTACTGCTACCGCGACACCAACAAAGACTCCTACCGAAACCCCAACGACAACTGCTACAGCTACACCGACAGAGCCCCCTACAAAGACTCCAACTACGACAGCTACGGCGACATCAACAAGCACTCGAACCGGAACGCCAACTGCCACAGCTACCGCGACCGCGACACAAACGAGAACGCCTACTAGAACTCCAACCACTACTGCTACTGCAACGCCGACTAAAGCTCCAACGGTAACTCGAACTCAAACACCGACAGCTACCGCTACTGCGACTCCGACGAAGACAGCCACGAGCACTTCAACCGCAACTAGTACTTCAACACCGACACGAACTATCACTGCCACCGCAACCGCTACATCAACTCCAACACCGACAAGAACTCCCACTTTCACGGCTTCTCCTACGCATACCCCCACACCGACTGCCGTGCCGACTGTTACACGATGGCCTACTGAGACCCCGACTCCAACTCCGACCTCTAATCCGATCAGAGCGCCTCGTGATGCCGGTGGCACTGGTCGTAACAAGGCACTTCCTGATGGAAGCGAAGATTTTCTTTCCTTCACAACTGACACCTTCAGGGTGCTCTCTGCACACCTATCCGACGTCATCGTTAGCGGAACGTTCCCCAGACCAGGGGTCATAAGCGCCGGCATCTACAAAGGGGAACTCACAGCGATCACAGGCGCCTCTGCGCCCACTGGATTCGCTTGGCAATGGATTCACTTCAATCCCTTCACTAATGCAGTCGTATCCTCGTTTGATATCCCCGGAATCAAGGCAGGAGATACGCCCGTGCTTGGTTGCTCGCTACAAGGAGATCTTATTCCTGCAGTATGGAGAAAAGCACGTAAGGGGATCGAGCTATTTGGAGTTGGAGCGGGAGCATTTGTGAAGCTCACCGGAAGCATGCTTGGAGCAACGTGCTCGCAATCTATGACGACGGCAAGCACGCTCTTCGCTCTCGTCAAGGTCAAAAACAATCAATTCGTCGTGTACTCGGATCTAGCTCGAAAGAAGACTCGTAAAGGAAAACCACTACCTAAGGGGCTGAAGAATCCGATCCTCTTTGCACTCTCAACAGCGCTCGACACGCAACCGATCCCTGCTGTTCTCGCCTCTGTAAAGGGCGGCTACATCGTGCTGTATCAGCCAAGCCCATCGGTCTGGACTCGTGTGGCGCTCCCCTCCCTTGATCCCAAGAAACGTGTGATTTCGGTGCAATCCGGGCTCTTGAGCATGACTGAGACGTGGATAGGAGCGCAATTCTCCGGGGGAGATCAGGCGTTCGCAACCATTCCTGCGGTCAAATAGAGAGCTGTTCGAAAGCCACAAACCCCCTCCCTGCCGCGAGAAAATTGCTTTCACGAAATCCTGTTGCCCCCCACATTATTCACACGACGGAATCCACGCCCACTAACCTGCCTCGACGGATTCGTATGAGGGATGGAAGGGCTACCGCGACGAGCACCAGTAAAGCACCCACCCACTGAACTGTTTTTAGTGACTCGTGCGCGAAGAAAACACCGAGTGCTGCTGCTGATATAGGCTCGATGAGAAACATCAGCCCCATCTCCGCTGGTAGGAGTACTTGCTGGGCACGCGTCTTCAACGTAAATCGGAGCGCGCTGATAATCACGGCAAAATAAAGCACCCCTAGTAGAGCTCCGGACGACAACGAGCTCGGCGGAGCTTCCACAAAGTAACATACGACTCCGACAACCGTACCGGCGATCAGGTGCGCGGCACAGCTCATCGAAAGTGCATGATAATGCCGAACGACATGCCCAAGCGTCGAACAATACGCTGCCCAGAAAACAGCCGCCGCGAGTAGCCATAGATCTGAGGTCGCTACGCGAAGTCCGTCATGTAGGGTAATTAGAGATAGTCCGATTGCGCCAACTGCGAGGCACGCGATGGTGAGCATGCTCGTCTTCCGACCGAACAGCAATCTATCGATGACTGGAATGAAAAACGCATCTGAGCACACGAGGAACGCAGCGACGGTAGAGAGAGAGCTCTTGAGGCCGGTAACCATACAGGTCATGGCGATACCGAGAGTGATGCCTGGGATGGCGGCGCTCGCAAGGAGACCCCAGGTAAAAGGCGTCTTCAGCCAACGAACGATAGAGAGTAGCAGAACGCCGCCCAGGAGAAATCTCACTGACGAAAGGGTGAGCGGCCCCATCTCTTGCAGCACTCTCTGCACGACGAGATACGCAGAGCCACCGAGAACCGATGTGCCGACAACTATGAGGCGAGCCGAAGAGGGGGTCACTCAGAGATCTTACTGCGAGAACTACCAAGTGGTCTAGCGAAACCGCTCATCAATTCAAGAGCCGCAGCGCGAACTCTGTAGAGCACGTGCTGACGATCAACGCTTCCCTCTGATGTAAACTGAATTCGTCCAGACACGCCCATGTGGTCGATTGAGCGAAGATACTCGCCCAGATGCCCGATATCTTGCTTCTGTAGATACTCTTCGACGAGCGTTGTCATATCCAAAAAAATCGGTGCTCCACTTTGAATGCCTGGAAACTTCACCCGGAATCTCCCCTGCCAGAGGCAGAATTACACCGATTGCCCTACTATCTTGAGCGTATAAGACAGTGGGAAAGAGGAGGAAAAGTACAAAGTTCAGGAAGAGTAAGAATGTCTTCATGCAGGACCTAACGCCTCAGTCCCGGAAAATCGAGCTTATTTTCTGAGCAAGCCCGTCCGCGAGGCGCTTGTGATTCTCGGCATCCAAATGAATTCCATCAACTGAACTAGCGTGTGCAACAGAGGCCGCATCGAAAAAGTGACTACCGTGGCGCTCTGCAAAGCGTTGATACTCCGCCGCAAGGCAGCTCGACTTTTCGACACCGTTTGGAAATTGAGCCGAGATCTCGACATCCTCGGTCTTTGTGACGTGGGCAGGGGATACCAAGAGAAGATGACCGATCTCGGGCCTGAAGCTGCTGGCCGCCTCAAGTAGCCTGCTTGCGCCACGCGCAATCTCACCGGCGCTCAGATTAAAGGTCGCTTTTAGATCGTTGGTTCCCAGCATAATTATCAGGAGATCAAGCGGGTAGTGCGTCTCCAACGCCACTGGTAGGTAGTGCAGGCCGTTGCGATGCGAATGCAACGGATCGTCAAAACAGGTAGTGCGACCGGGAAGCCCCTCCTCGATGACACGAAATCCTGGGCCTAACGAAGCTTGCAGTACCCCTGTCCACCGCTCTTCCCACGACAGGCGCCCACCCCCACCGGGGGGATCACCCCACGTATTTGAATCACCAAAGCATAGAATCGTACGCATGATAACCTATCATCATGAGGGACTTCAGCGGCTGACGAAAGCTCTTCTACTCTAGTATGGATGGGCGAAGCGGAGGAATACCCCACGTCGAAGCGTCCAGATGCGCTTGAAGATCTCTGAAGTGTACCTCAAAATGTCGTCTCTCAGAATCATATCCATTTAGGGAGAAATTAGCCGCTGCCTCAAAGAGTCGGGCTAGCAGCTCCAGGGTCTTCAGATCGGCGGTAAATTTTTCCGATTTCACGATCTTAGGGCCGCAGCGATCCTCATGTTTGAACGAAACATGCAGCGGGAACCGCGCGCGTTGAAGCTGCCTCCATAGTTTCTGCGCCTCCTGTGGAGAGTGAAAAGTCTCAGGGAGAAGCGCGGCTACTCCCATAATCGCATATTGCATGACAACAGAACCTAATGGTTCCTGCTCGTCGGTCAGAGCAGCCTTCATAGGATTTCGAAAGTTCTCCTTAAAGGCATCTCGCGTACTCTCTATCTTTTGGAGCAGAGAGCAATACTCATCGGACAGTTGGGAACGCTGACCCAGCTCCTTGAGAGCAAAGCCCAATCCCACGAGCACCATGCCTCCGAATACATTGAGGCAGATCGAAGTGAGCGCCCCGGCACACATTACAATCGGAGAAACCACGCCTGCGAGAAATTTCTCAACTACGTGGGCTCGTGGTGGCTCCGGCATCTCGGCGATGCGTCGATAAGTGTTTGCGACTTCTCGTAGGAACGTTGCTAGTTGACGATTTGCTCGCTGAAGATCTGGGCCCCTGTAAACAAACTCTTCTCGAAATGATGTGTCGAGCGGGTTTCGCACTACCGGCGTTAGTCGCGCATCTGGCGCGACTGCGTGAGGTCTCTTGTCAGGCGACATCATTTGGGCAGTTTACCACTTCATACCTCGAACGATTTCACCAACCGTCTCCACAATCAGGTCACCTAGCTATCAGAAGTTCGGTACCATCCGTGCGCGCGCTTCAGCATTGAGCTCGTGCAAGTACCTACTGTTTTCTCTGCGGGCAAGGGCATTCGGAATATCCCGCAGCTTGGTAGCTTCCTCTTCAGTGATGCACTTGAGCTGTACAGCGAGCCGAATAGTGGTTTCCGCATCGGTTGCGGCAACGTTAAGATTATGGAATTTATTGCACGCTTCTTTGCGTGCGACGGGGTCTGAGATAGCTCGTAGCGTTGCTGCCTCCTCCGCGGTGATGTTGTTAAGCCTGACACCGAGCGTAATAATTCCCTCCGCAGCCTCGGCGGCTGAATTGAGTTTAACGAGCACGGCGCAAGCCTCTTGGCGTTGACGGACATCTTGGATCGCGCTTATCCGAGCGGCTTCCTCACATGTGATCGTACCAAGACGCAACGCTGCCTCAATGGTAATTTTGACCCCCTGCGCTGCCACGATCGTTTGCATGGGCGCTAATGCACTCGTTTTAGCCACAAAAACTCCTAGAAATAATCAGACCGCAATCCCACCCGTCTCAATACCTCGCTGCGGCGTCGTTGCCATCTCTCTTAACTTCGACTGTAGAGCATACCGAGTTCGCTAAAGCTAATCAAAGTAGTCGTTATTCGCCCGGCGCCATAGTCGCCTTGCTTGAGTAGCAAGCCGGTAGACCTTATCATCAAGAGCTTAGTAGCTAGAAATTCAAGGTTTTCGCGCCAGTCGAAGGATCGGATTTCGCAGCAGGGAGGGGACTTGCCGCGCTGCCCGGTGTATTTCACTCCTCCTGAGTCTCTGAATGGGCATCGAGGACAATCCAAGGTGAAAACGGGTCTGGAAACGAGCGCCATGCATCTTCCCCAAGAGCCAGCTCAGTCTCAGTGAGAAGGCACTCATCGAGGCTTTCGCAGAGTCTGTCGTGATCCATCTCGATACCGATAAGGACCAGCTCCTGCCTTCCGGAAACCAAAGGACTGTCATCTCCACCGAGCTCGTCCCAGAAGCCTGCGGGCTCCGTTCTGCACGAACCACCTGCCTGAGACCATAAACCCGCAAGCCCCGGTCTCGACGCGAGCCAGAAGAATCCTTTCGAGCGAAGGACACCAGGCCATTCCGACTCAATGCATGCCAGAAAGCGCTCGGGGTGAAAGGGTCGATCGCGCCTGTACACGAAGCTGGAGATACCGTATTCCTCGGTCTCCGGAGTGTGCTCCCCTGCGAGCTCTTTAGTCCAGCCTGCACTCTCTGATGCCCTCTCGAGATCAAAGAGACCGGTATTTAGAATCTCATGCGAGTGAACTCGCCCAAAGCTAGCACGAGTCAGTTGTGCCTCAGGATTGAGCTTCCGTATAAGCCCCTCCACGCACAGAACCTCGGATTCAGATACCAGATCCGTTTTATTGAGTACGATGACGTTGGCGAATTCTACCTGCTCAATCAACAGGTCGGCGACCGTGCGATCATCGGCTTCGCTAGCAGACAACCCCAACATAGAGAGGTCATCGGCCAACTTGAGCAACCGCGAGAAGTTCGCTGCATCGACCACCGTCACCATTGTATCCAAGCGCGCAAGCTGCGAGAGACTCTGCTCTTGCTCATCTACGAAGGCGAACGTTGCCGCAACAGGCATCGGCTCCCCTATTCCGGTTGATTCAATGAGCAGGTAGTCATAGCGTCTCTCGTTTGCCAGTTCTCTCACCTGCTCGATCAAATCTTCACGAAGGGTGCAGCAGATGCAACCATTAGAGAGCTCGACTAACTTCTCGCTACTTCTGTCGAGCCTAGCCTCTCCACGCTCAACGAGCTGCGCATCGATGTTTACCTCGCTCATGTCGTTGACGATTACCGCCACCCTCAGTCCGTCTCGGTTTGAGAGTACATGGTTGAGAAGTGTTGTCTTACCAGCTCCTAGGAAACCGGAGAGCACCGTTACTGGGATTCGTTGATCACCGCCAAGCTTAGGGAGATTCATATACAATCGCCTTATCTGTCACCAAAAGGAATCTACTTGTGTCGAAGATACACAAGCCCCGTGAGGCTTAAAGCCCAATTTGAGACACCGAAATACTCACAAGTTCCACCAGTATAACCAATGGTGCAAACTACGGAAGCATAGCGTTGTTCGTTGTATTACGATCTACTTTGAGGACCGTGAAATAGTAGCGTGGAGTACTCGCTCCAACGAGAGACGATAAGCTTCGGGGCCATCGGTGAATTTCAAGGACGAGACGAATATAAACGGGGACTTGGAGATTCGAAAGCCAGAAGACTCAAGCAGAACGCCTCAAACCTCAGCCTGAG
>JBIIOE010000202.1:0-3371 GCA_044337105.1 Bdellovibrionota bacterium
GGTATTTGGAGCCATAGGGAGTATCTCCTTTTAGAATCATAGGTCTGAATATATTATGCGGCTTTCAATGAAGAGGTGTCATTCGTATTCCGGCATAACGTTAAAGTGTGCGGAAAACGGGGCGGCTAATCAATTGAAATCGCCACGAAATTCCATGCCCCGTTTCTCCGTACGACTTTTTTGTTATCTGGCGGATCAGCTACCGCCACCGCCGCTACTAGATCCTCCGAAGTTGTATCTTATCTTGAATCTTCCGTCGATAATTTCGCCCGTCTGTATAGGTTCATTAGTTGTAATAATTTGCACATCCAAGCCATCTGTTGGTGAACAAGCATCCACATAAGTTTTTGCTGGAACATGCTGAAGATCATTCCAAATACATACATCAATTGCCCTATGTCCGTCTGCTATTGCCTGATCGATAACTCGGCTAGTTTTTACATTGGCTAATTGACTTTCATCATTTTTTGTTTGAGCGGTTTTTCTCATAAATATCTCGACAACTCTGAATTACAACCTAAGTTATGCTTACTTTAAGCCAGAGGTGACTTAGCCAGATAACGTTTCAAGCTCCGGTTCGAGCGCGAGCGAGAATCCGTGTGCCTTGGATTGTTATGGCGTGCCGCTTTGCCATCATCCGAGTCCCAATCGATTATGTATGCGTACCGCCACTTCTCCAGCCGGACAGTAATCGCACCATGCCGTCGCATCATCAATCATTATTTGCCTACCGATCATAGGGTCACTGATTGCGACATTAGTCAAACCCTCAGCGTCCCTATCAGTTACGCGAAAGTTATTACGTGGAAGACTATTCCCTACAGCCATACCTTCACAGGTCAATGCGGCGTCACGTAACATTAAGAGTGCCTCCCGCTTGCCATCAAGTTCCCCTTGCTCGTCCAAATGTTGAAGAATATCCATGACCGCACGTGCTGTATCATATTGAATATATGGCTGCACAAATCCACTACGACTCATCGCAATTACACGCTCAAACGCCGCAGTACATCCAGCCACAGTTGGTTCAATTGTTGCTCGCAGCTCTCGCCAGCTGTCAGGCGTCCACTTGTCGGCGTCCTTTTGTCTCTCAGCTACCTTGTCCCACCGCTCTTGTAATGTTGCTGTTGCCATACTACTTCCTTAAACGCCATAACAGTGTGATCTAAACAACTTGGACTCCAATCCTACCACATCTCGTGATCCTACGGGAGTATATCGAGATCAAACCAGCCCAATAAGCGTCATCTGTTTGTCCTGCCTCAACCCACGAAGCGATATCAACAACTTAGTGATAGTCTGATTGCGTCTGCCAGTGGTCTTTTCGAGGGTTTTATACCCTTCGGGTATCGAGATCCTGGAGGTTAGATCTTGAGATGTTCGCAACTTTTGCCACGCGGTTCCGAACTAGAAGGTATGAATGCTCCACCACCCACCGATAAACCAGATAGCAAGCAACATCGAAGAGTAGGCTCCACTCCGGGCCTCTTCGCTACCATGCGACGTCGGATGCGATTGGCGCACATGAGCCTCTTTACTGAGAAAAGCTATATCGCTTGGTGCAGACGTTTTGTTGCGTTTCACGATGGAAAACACCCCCGCGACATGGGAACGAAAGAGATTACGGCGTTCCTAACCCACCTAGCCGCAGACCGTAATGTCGCCGCATCAACACAGAACCAGGCGCTCAACGCGCTTGTCTTCCTCTACCGCGAAGTTCTCGAGCTGGACCCGGGACTATTTGAGGGTGTTCAGTGGGCGAAGAAACCGATTTTTCTGCCCGTTGTGCTCAGCATCAACGAAGTCGCGGCTATTCTGTCGTCGATGTCCGGTGTGCAGAAGCTTATCGCGGCCCTACTGTATGGAACAGGCATGCGGCTGTCGGAAGCACTTCGACTGAGGGTCAAGGATATCGACTTTGAGCGGAATCTCATCGTGGTGAGAGACACCAAGGGAGCCAAAGATCGTTCCCTGCCGCTGCCTGCATCAGTGAGGGCACCACTTCAAGGTCAATTGCAGAAGGCTTACGCGTTCCATCAGCATGATCTGGCCGAAGGGCTTGGTCGTGTCGAACTGCCACACGCTCTGGCCAAGAAATATCCCAACGCAAACGCCGAATGGAAGTGGCAATACGTCTTTCCCTCTCACAAGCGATCTATTGACCCGAGAACCGGTAGGACTGGAAGATGGCACCTCTATCCGAATATCATGCAAGATGCGGTTTCAGCCGCAGTGCGCAAAAACGGAATCCAAAAGAAAGTAACCTGCCACACCTTTCGACATTCATTTGCAACTCACCTTCTCGACTCAGGAACGGATATTCGAACCGTCCAGGTCTTGCTCGGACACAGCGATGTCAAAACAACGATGATCTACACCCATGTGACTGTCGAGAAAGGGGTCGGAACCAAAAGCCCTCTCGATCGAATCATCCCTCCGCTGGGGGAGGCTCCTGCAACTACATGCAAATCAGCCTCAGCATCTCCTTGCATGGAGTCCTCGCCCACGGCTCCTGCAAGTAGAACCACACTGCATCACGGGACAGCAGACCACCAGCCAGCGTGGTGGTACCGTTTTCGCAGGATTCTGTTAAAAATATGGCAGCTTGAAGCAGATTAAAAGGCGCTGGACGACTCGTAGTACGTCCCGAAGCTGGGAAAGTGCCTCCGCTCGCGCGAGATCTCGACGAGGCACAAACTCGATCTGTATCGTCCCGCATGCTCGGTGAGGGACAGAACCCAACCACCGCCTGTCCTCTCCAGAGCGCAGGAACGCCGCTCGGCTCTCAGTTGCGATACTACAACCGGAATCCGGTACGGCGCCTTGCAGCTTGCCAAGAAGATCGATTACATTTTCGTAAGTAATTTATTGGTTATTGGCGATAGCATAGCGGTCGTCTGAGAGCCAATAAGTGAGGGTGCTGCCGTTCGGCCGAAGTCACGACGATAGTCGCTCTCTTGTGCCTCGGCTAGCGGAGCGATTTTAGCGCGCTCACCCCGTCGCCTACATGAGTGCCGACCGTAGTATCGTGAGATGCTCTCATAGGTGTTCGGAATATGGCACGAGAGTTAAGCAAGAACTTCCAGTGCGTCAAATTCGTGAGCAGCGCCGTCCTTAGTGGTGTGGGTAAAGAGATAAGCCACCAACATCAACTTGGGCTGTGTGTGTTTCGCACACAGGCCTCAGCAGGTCGCTTAGGCTCCTCTGCTTGCCGTGAACAGCGGGGGAGGTTGAGAGCTTTAACTAGAACTGGTCTCAAAAGTATCTTCTGCTTCGGTTGACGATATGCGGGCTGCGACTTCGTCAAACTTCGCGAAACAATCCTCAGTGTATCTCAGTGGATACACCTCCGGTTGTTTCGCTCGTTTTCC
>JBIIOE010000021.1:0-39970 GCA_044337105.1 Bdellovibrionota bacterium
CTTAAATTTACTGGGGCAAATTGCTATTTGTTGCCTGGTGCTGCTCCGCAGCACACCTATAGTGAATTTCAACAAGATTGTCTCAATCTTTTTGAAATTCACTATAGATCTCTCTAGTCGCCGGTGTTTCAACGTATTCAAGATTAGCGAATTGCATCGACCGTTCGAACATCTGCGGACGGCGGAGACGCCGTCCCTCCTGTGAATGTGGTTGCGCGGTGATGTTGTACCGGGCTCGTCGGGTGATAGGAGGGACGGCGTTTATTCGAGTGCGGTGATGATGGGGTTAGTCGTCGTGTGGTACCACCGACACTCGTGCGGTTTGGTGGTCATAGCCTAGATGCACCACACATGTTCCGGCCCCTGAGATAGCGGCAATAAATTTGACACTTACATCGGATGTCTCTCTTATAGTGCAGGATGTAATGCTCGAGTGATAAATAGTCAGAGGACGCCTGCTCTGAGTTATATGATGAAATGCGGTCTCGACTAGAAATGATCGTCCTGCGAAGCCGAGTACGAAACCCATCGGCGCAGCTTTTATGGCGCTAATCTCTTCGGCAAAAGCCGCCTCCGAATAAAGCAGCTCACTTCGATATCGCTGAGGCTCTGCCAGCAGCGCGCTCACCTGGGTAAATACCGGAGCAGTGGCATGTCGAACCCAGCCAAAAGGCGAGAGGTTTACCCACTCGTTGTTGCGGTTGGTCATCTCTGAGATGAAGGTAATCTCGGCCGGTAGGTGCGTCTTCTTGTAGAGTACCCGTTCAGAGTGTGTAAATTTGCGACTCGGCCCGACCACGCGTTCAATTTGGCCCTGCGTAAACCTCCCATTTTCCACGAGTTGCTCGAGGTTATACCTGAGCGATTTAGCAAACGTATCCTTGAGGACTTCGATAGAGTTACGCTCGAAGTCTTCTTCGGGTGTTCCTGCATGGCTATCGATGCAGGCGTTATCGCAGGTCCGACGGTAAATCGTTATCAGATTGTGGGTTGGGTGCTGGAGCTCCGAGTTACAGGTAGGGCCCAAGACCTCGGCGACCGTTGCTTGGCGCCTCGTGGTATCGCCCGACTTGTCCAAGTGTTTATTCATAACGCTTCGGAAAGTATAGCAAATACCCCGGCTTAGCAAAGGGGCGCAGGGCACATGCTTGTGTCGTGGATCATGTGTTAACACCCCGATACTACATAGATAAGCGACAGTGTGGCTTTGCCCCGTCTCGCTATGGAATAGACCTGCCGTGGGGGTCTTTCGATGTGGAGAGATCGTCTTGCAGCTCCCGAGCTAGTGCGCGACCGATGAAATGCTCCGTTCTCTCAGAGGGCTCGTGTAGGTGGTCCTTAGGAAGCCCGAGATGCTTGGCGAGATATGCCTCCCAGAGTCGGTGCGAACGGATGAGTGCAGCGGAATCGACGAGCCCGTGCTCGCTTAGGTGCAGAGTTCTCTTATTTGACCTAACGATCTCACCGTTTCGACGCAATGACCACAGCGCGAGTTTGACGAGGGGTGATGAGCCGAGCGCTGATACTATATCGGCACTACTTAGGGGATTGCGCTGGTCTCGGCCAACGACCTCGTGCCAACGGTAGAGCATTCCCAGGATATCATCACGATAAATACGGTAGCGTAGGCTCAGAGAGTCGATACGTGCCCTTAGTACTCCGTTGGTTGGCGAGAGGAGTAGGGCGGCGATGAAGCAAAGTGCAGCGGTCACACTCATCATTCCCGCTACGGAGGTGTTCAGAGAAAGAGCCCCAGCGTACCCTCCGACAGCCGAACAGATGCCTACGAGCACTGAGAGCAGAATGATGTGGGATAGCCGGCTTGAGAGCAGGTATGCTGTGGCTGCTGGCGTTATGAGCATCGATACAACCAAGATCGAACCGACAGCTTCGAACGATGCGACGGCGGTAATGGTGACCATTACCATGAGAGCATAATCAAGCAAGCGAGGCCTGAGTCCGAGCGTTGATGCAAGTTGGTGGTCGAAGGTCGAGATCGTCAGCTCTTTGAAGAACAAAGTCACGAGAGCAGCGTTAAGGAGCGCAATAACGGAGAGGCCCGCAAAGGTTCGAGGTACTTCGAAGGAGAAGATGCGTAGGGTGTCGAAGGGGGAAAATTCCACCAAGCCGTACAAGACACAGCCAGGATCGAGGTCTACTGATCGAGCGGCCCATGAGATCAGTAGCACACCCAGGGCAAAAAAAGAGGTAAATACTATACCCAGGGCAGCATCCTCTTTGATGATCTTTAGAGAGCTAAGAGATGTGGAGCATACAGCCGTTGCTATGCCGGCGACGAGAGCGCCGAACATCATGATAAGTGGGCTGCGTGAGCCAGATGCTATGAAGGCAAGAGCGAGGCCTGGAAGGATAGAATGTGAGATGGCGTCGCCCAACAGCGAGGCTCGTTTGAGCATCAGGAAGACACCTGGAACGGCACACGCGATTGCGCATGCACTAGCGGTAGCTATTACCCACAGCTCGTCACTGGAGAGGTTTGTAATCATCTGCGGCGCACCCATTTCCAAAGACGCAGGGCGAGCCCGTGCTCGGGTGAGCATATGAGCGCAATCAAGAAAAAGAGTGTGCAGCTCAAAACTATCAAGGGACCGGTAGGGAATCCGCGAGAGATTCCGTTGTCAGGGCCAGGTAAAACTGCGCTGAGAATGGTGCCACACAGCGCGGAACAGAGTCCGAGCACGCCTGCTAGTACGATCATCGACTCTAGTCTCGATGTCCACAAGCGGGCGGTTACGGCAGGGATAATGAGTAGGGCGGAAACGAGCACCACCCCGACGGCAGGGAGTGCCGCTACGGCGCAGAAACAGACCAAGGTCATGAGCGCCATGTCGAGGGCTCGAACGGGAAGGCCTTGCGCGAAGGCGAATTCACGATCAAAACAGAGCACCTTGAGCTCTTTGAAGAGCAGGGCGAGCGCAAGCAGAGTGACGAGAGATACTGCGGCGATACTCAAGACGTCTCGAGACACGATACTAGCTGCTTTCCCGAAGATGAAATCGTCTAATCCCGCTCGATTGCCGAGTGGCTGATTCTGTATGATGCGCGAGAGTACGATTCCCAGTCCGAAGAAAGAGCTGAGCGTGATCGCGATGGCGGCATCCTCTTTCAGGCGCGTCGTCTCCCGTATGAAGTTTATGCACCAGACACTCAATAGTCCGAAGAGTATTGCGCCGACGAAGAGTAGCGCGAAGCTCCGCTGCTGAAAAAGAAGGTAGGAAACGCAGATTCCAGGCAAAGCTGCATGGGCTAGGGCGTCACCTACCAGGGATCGACCGCGCAAAACCGTGAATGTTCCGATTGCTCCACACGAAAGTCCGAGTAGTGCGGTTGCTAAGAGTACGAGGAGCGTGTTGCTCGCTAGCAGGGTATCGAGCCAGTGCGCACTCATGTGGCCTCTGTCGTTGTATCCTGCAAGGAGCGTTGTTGCCCTGTACGGATCGCTTCAGCTACTTGATCAAGGATGGTCAGTCGACCACCGTATGTTTTTTGCAAATTCTCGGTCGTGTACGCTTCAGTGACTGGGCCTGCCGCGATGAGGTGCAGATTGAGCATAGCAACCCAGTCGAAGTACTCAGAGATAGTTTGAAGGTCGTGGTGAACTGCAATGATCGTCTTACCGCTCGAACGAAGAGTGCGTAGAACCTCAATCATGGCGCGCTCGGTGGCTGCGTCCACCCCGGCGAAGGGTTCGTCCATCAGGTAGATCTCGGGCTCTTGGGCAAGAGCGCGAGCGAGGAATACGCGCTGTTGTTGCCCGCCTGAAAGCTGGCTGATCTGACGCTTGGCAAACGGTAGCATTCCGACCTGTTCGAGGGATGAAAGAGCGATCTCGCGATCGCGCTTCGAGGGGCGTTTGAGCCAGCCGATGCGGCCATATCTTCCCATTTCAACAACGTCGAGCACTGAGACGGGAAAATCCCAATCCACGGTTTCTCGTTGAGGGACGTAGCCGATCTGCTTGCGCACCTCCGAGACATCTCGATCGAGGGCCTTCACGAATCCGTTGGTTGGGGAGATAAGTCCCAATATGGTTTTGAGGAGAGTTGATTTGCCGGCACCGTTTGGGCCGACGATAGCGACGAGCTTTCCTGATGGGATTGAGACGTCGATATCCCACAGCACCGGCTTCTGTCCGTACGCTACTGTCAGGCTGTGCACTTCAATCGCTGGTCGTGACATGGGGATCGCTCCGTGTAAGTGCTGATGTGATAGTGCCTACGTTATGACGTACCATACCGACGTAGCTTCCCGCCGGAGAATGTGGAGAGCCAAGGGTGTCACTGAAGAGTTCTCCGCCTATGGTCAGAGAGTGGCCACGGCTTTGGCTGCCCTCGATCAGGGCCTCTACGGCCTTTGGAGAGACGCTATTTTCGACGAACACGGCTGGAATGTCGCGTTGTACGAGGAGATCCACGAGGTGTCGAATGTCTTGTAGGCTTGCTTCGCTGTCAGTGCTCAATCCTTGAATGCCTCGTACCTCCAGTCCGTATGCACGGCCAAGATATCCGAAGGCATCATGAGCGGTGACGAGTAAGCGACGTGCAGGTGGGATCCGCTGAAATTCGTCTCGGCACCAAGAGTGCAGCTCTTTGAGCTCTGTTTCGAGGCTTTGAAAACGTGTTCGATAGCCGACCTCGTTGGTTCGATCGTGCTCGATCAGTACGTCCCGTATGTGTTCAGCTACTACGAGCCACAGCGACACGTCGAACCACACGTGCGGATCGTAGCTATCCTGACCCTCGAGTGCCTTGCGAAGTTGGTCGGTCGAAATCCGGGCAGTCACCGCCGCCACGGGTTTGCGTGTGGCGAGTTTCTCGAGAGCATCTGCCATCTTTCCCTCGAGGTGTAGCCCGTTGTGCAGTACGAGATCGGCCGTAGAGAGGAGGCGGAGGTCTCCGGGCGATGCCTTGTACAGGTGGGGATCGACTCCTTCGCCCATGAGCGATCGTACTTCGGTGTTATCTCCGCCTATGCGCTTGGTGGTATCCGCTATGATACTGGTGGTTGTTACGACAGAAAAAGGGGCTTGGCATTCGGCTTGAAGAGAAAAGAAGCCGCTCGATAGGGCAGCAAGGATGGTCATTATCCGTCGGATTGTACCGGGTGCAAAAAAATGTACCATTAGCTACAAATGTACCGGGCTACGTTATTGAAAGTCAAGGAGATTTAGCTGGCATCGTTTTTCCTGTGCTCTCTTACTTGAGTGCCTTGTAAGAAGGATCGAAACGGGTATCATATCGACCAACCCGTTTTATCGAATCGTCATGAGATCATCGAGTCCACGTCGTAAACCCGCCGATCAGGCAGAGCATCATCGAAAGACTCGGGAGGCCCGAGCGCATGAAATAGCGCAAGACTACGTGGAGGTCATTGCGGATCTGATCGAAGAAGAGGGAGAAGCGCGCTTGGTAGATATAGCGCGAAGGATAGGAGTGACGCATGTGACGGTCAATCGGACCGTAGCACGGTTGCAGAAACAGGGGCTCCTTGTCAGTGCCAAGTACAGGTCGATATTTCTTACCGACGAGGGGACGCGTCTGGCGCAGCAGGTGAAGCGCCGCCACGAGATTGTGTTGAACTTCCTGCGAGCCTTGGGCATCAAGGAGAAGGTCGCTCTCAATGATGCTGAGGGAATCGAGCATCACGTCAGTGACGAGACTTTGAGAGCATTTGAACGTTTTACGCGGAGGAAACGATGAAGCCGTTTCTTGATTACACCGTGTATGCGCTCGTCAGGTCCGTGTTTGGGCTCTTGGGGGCTCTGTCGCAGGGACGTCGGGTCGCTGTGTGTGGCGCACTATTCCGGATCGCCTTCGCGGTCCTTCCAAGGCTCCGTAAAACTGCGATGCGCAATCTCGAGATAGCGTTTCCGCAGGCAACTCACGAGTGGAGACGAGTGATCCTCTCCAAGAACTGCACAGAGATGGGGCGCTTGTTGGCGGATGTCGTGCGGCTTCCGAGTTTGACCCCAGAATGGGTACAGGCGCATGTGAAGTGCCCGGCTCTCGAGCGGTATGCCGCCGTCTTAGGTCAGCAAGAGGGTAAAGGGGTTCTGATAGCCACGGGACATCTCGGAAGCTTCGAGCTGCTTGGACATGCAATCGGGTTGTTCGG
Source organism: Bdellovibrionota bacterium (assembly GCA_044337105.1). GTDB lineage: Bacteria > Bdellovibrionota_C > UBA2361 > UBA2361 > OMII01 > OMII01. The sequence continues at coordinate 6,136 of JBIIOE010000021.1, forward strand.
CTATCCGCTCTCGGCTATTGCGCGACGGTTCCGATCGCCTGTGTTGGACAGATGGTGGATGGGTTTGCGAGAGGCACGGGGTAACACCATTATCGACCGAAAGGGAGCGGTCAAGGAGATGATTAACACGCTCCTCAACGGGCGTTCTGTTGCGGTGCTCTTCGATCAAAACGTGACGCGAAATCACGCCGTCTTCCCTACGTGGTTTGGAAAACCCGCGGCGACTACGAGGTCCGTTGCTTTGGCTGCGCTACGCACCGAGGTGCCGATATTCGTTGCATCGATGCGTTACACTGCTGACGATACGTACACTATCGAGGCGGTTGAGTGTGATTGTTCCGACGTTTACAGGGAGCAGGCGCTTTCGATGGATGAAAAGATAGACCTTATTACCCAGAGATTATCTGATCACTTCTGTCGAATGATTACCGAATTTCCAGAGGGGTGGTTTTGGCTTCATCGACGTTGGAAAACGAGGCCAGGGCACGAGCAGGAGGTTGTGTATTGATGGTTGAGGCCGTGGAAAAGACCTCGAATGTCAGGTCGCTCGCAGTATTGGTGGGGTTAACGGCTCTTTGTTTCGTGCTCCGGGCCCCATTTACCGGGAGCTTCTGGTTGGATGAGACGATAACGGCGTGGATCGTCAGTGGGTCGCTCTCTTCCGCATGGACTCGAGCGATCGATTTCCAAGGGCAATCACCGCTGTATTACTCGCTTGTGTGGGTGGTACGGCAGGTGTTCGGAGGAGATGAGATCTCGTTGCGTGCTCTGAGTATCGTGTGTGGAGTACTCGTTCTTGTCTCGGCAGCGCGCATCGCACGAAAGCTCTCCACTGACTGGGCAGTTCCCCTGATCACGGTCGGGTTACTCATCGGTAGCGATGGTTTTCAGGATGCCGTACTCAGCGCGCGACCGTATGCGCTTGCGATTCTGTGCGCGTCGCATTCCCTGCTGGCGCTACTTTCGCTGCGCGAAGGGTATTCCCCTCGAAAAGCCTTGGCTCTGAGCGTTTGGGTAGCTGCGACGTTTTACGCCCATTATCTCTTCGTCGTTGTCGGGCTCGTTCATATGCTTGTGCTTGCTCGGGATCGCCAATTGATGAGCAAGCTCGTTCCCTGGGGAATTCTCACGCTCGTGGCGTGCGTTCCCGGTTTTTTTCAAGTGGTGTCACTCTCTGATCGGGCTGCTGCGCTCACATTTGCGTCGTTGCCGGGGATTTCGATGGAATCACTATCGCAGCTGCCGGGGGCTCTCTTCGCATGGGGGCTCGCTCTTTTGCGGGTGGTGGTGCCCGTAGTTGCGGTTGTTTCGAGTGGCGTGGCTTTGATTTTGGCGATCATTTGGGATGGGCGGGTTCGGCTTGACGGGGCTCGCCGAACGCACCTGATGGTCTTGGCACCGTATGCTTTGGTCCCCCCGCTGTTCTTTTTACTCCTCAGCTATCTCTCGTCAGGGGTGCTCTTGGTTCCGCGCTACTGGAGCTGGTCTCTTGTGCCTCTTGCGGTGCTCTTGGGGCTCTTGGTTGGCTCGGTTCAGGGTGAGCGAGCTCGAAGGATTGCTTTGATGACTACGGTGGTGTTCGTACTCCTTCGGGTGCTGTCCCAGGAGAGAGTGCTCGAGGATTGGCGTGGAGCAGCGGCACAGGCTCGTGCTTCAGGGGAGAGAGTGGTTCTTTATTCGGGGCTGATTGAGGCCGAGGGGCCACAGCGCCCCGCGGAAGGAGATTCCTACCAGTATCTCCGAGCGCCTTTACTCGCGTACGGGGTCGAGCAACCGATCGATGTGGTGGGGGTAACTTATTCAGAGGAGCAGCTACAGGGCGTGTTCGAAGCAGCTCCGTTCACGTTGATAGCGTTCCGAGCTCGTAGACGTGAAATGCGCTCTCCCGGGCGATTTTTGGAGATTATCGAACGAGGCGGCCGGATGGCCTCCGTTGAACAGCAGGGGCGTCTCGTTACGGTTGCACAGGTACGCTGATTCCCCGCGCCTGGGAGGCCGCAACTTTTAATCTGTTTTGCCGAACTTATTACTAGACGCTGTCGAAGGCTCCCCTGCATGAGGTCTTCCTTGCGGATTCTCGTGAAGCGGGGTGCTAGTTACTGACGGCAGGTGATGGTTGTCGGAGAGGGGCGCATGTGAGGGGAGGGGTGTGTAGGGTCGGACAGGTGAACCGTATGAAAGAGGTCTCAAGCTGATATTAACGTTTTCGCTTCGTTACTAGTTCGAGGCCGAGGTAGGCACACAAGCTCTCCGCTGTACGTAGTTTGATGTCGCGTTCTCCTCGAACGAACCGTCGCAGAACCGCGTGATCTACGCCGGATCCTACGGCAATAGCGTAACGGGATTGCTTCGAGCTTATGATTGTTTTTCGTAGTTTTTCGCTGAGGCTCATTTTTTTGCTTCCAACTTCGAGGGAGACCATACGATAGGCGCAAGGAATCAAAAAGACGGTCTGTTGACCCATATTATAAGGGTTTTTTGTGGGTTTCAGTGACCACGTCAAACGGTATGGGTATTCATATGATTACGGAACAAGTTGAAGACATTGCACGTAGTTTGCTGTTGCGAACCCCCGTCCGAGACCCGCAGGAATTGTCCCGAGCCCTTGCAGCCGAACTGACACACCTCAACCTAATCGGTTTCGATGAATTCGCCCATAATATCGACTTTTCCCATATGATCTCCGCCCTTACTCAGGATTCGTCGGCTTCTCTTAGTATAGACGTTGCGATTTCGGGAGATATTCCCGGGTTTTTCATAAATAAGATTCGCATCGAGACACTTTTTTATAATCTCTTGCGGAGTTGTATGTTCGCGGGCGCGACCAAAGTCGAGATACGATGCTTGAATTTGTTGGAGCGGTGGGAGTTTTCCGTGTGGGATGACGGCCGATCCCTGTCTCCACAGGCGCGCAGTGCGTTGCTTTCGAGCGCCTATGAAGTCACGAAGGAAGGAGAGCTTCGAGTGGGGGAGGTAAGTCTGTTCATTGCCAGCCAAATCGTGGGGTTCTACGAGGGCAATATTTCAATCGCTCCAGCAGACGATGACGGTAGCAAAACTACTTTTTTTATCCCCAAAGAGTGAGTTAAAAGCACAGGGGTATAAAATAGCACGTGAGCCCATATCCGTTTTAACAGACACATGCCGCAGTCTGTTAAGGGGACGAGGCGAGTAGTATGGACCTGTAGATACCCTGGGGATAGTCATGCAGTACGCTGGAATTGTGTTCGACCTTGATGGAACTCTGCTCGATACTTTAGACGACATAGCAGCCAGCGCAAACGCGGCTCTTCATCAAATGCAGTGTTCGCCTCATTCACGCGAGTCGTATCGAGAGTATGTCGGACACGGACTCAAGAGCATGGCACGACAGGCTTTGCCGGCTCAACGGCACGCGGATGGCGATATACAGCTCTTTGTCGACCTGTACCGAGCGAGCTATGCCAAGCAGTGGAAGGATACCTCGAGGCCCTTTGATGGGATCCCCGAATTGCTGGACGCTTTGGTCGAGCGGCGCATCCCGCTGGCAGTCCTTTCCAACAAGCGAAACGATTTTACAGGGGAGTGTGTTCGTACGTTTTTGGGGAAATGGCCATTTGAGGTCGTTCGTGGGGAGGTTGAAGGCGTGCCGTTAAAGCCAGACCCCACGGCTGCCCTCGCGGTTGTCGCGTACCTTAATGTTGATCCCCGTCAATGTCTCTTCGTCGGGGATTCCGATGTCGATATCGAGACCGCGAACAGGGCGGGTATGCCGAGTGCGGGGGTCCTGTGGGGCTACAGGAGTCGCGAGGTTCTTGAGCAGTGTAACCCGTCTTTTATCGTCGCTCATCCGAAGGAGCTGATGTTCCGTGTGTGCGGCGCCTGATCGGTGTGTCTGGTTGCCGAGGGTGGAGCTGTCAAAGAGTGAGAAACTTCTGGTGAAGCGCGGGGTCGCTTCCGAGCTCTGCGTGAAACGAGCAGGCCCAGCATCTTCCTTGAACGAAGAAAACTCCCTCGCCGTTGCTTGTTGCAAGCTGCTCTACTTCAGGGCGCCCGGCCGTTGCGGGGAGTTTTTGTAGTAGGGGGGCTCGAATGAAGTGCGCCTCGATTGGCTGGCTGAAGTTAAAAGGGTTGAGGGGGGTGGTGAACGATTCGGTCTGAGGTCCGTAAAAGTTTCGATGTGCCTTGATATCCATCAGATTGAGCGAGGATTGCTTGGGGTTTTCGACCTCTCGAGCGACGAGAATGGCACCAGCGCAGATGCCCCACACGGGTTTGCGTGTACTGAACTCTTGGAGCGGCTGCACCATACCGTATTTCTGAATGAATCTGAGCATCGTCGTGCTCTCTCCACCTGGGATGATCAGGCGATCTATGCACGCGAGGTCTTGCGGGGTCTTGACTCGCAGGGTCTGTACTCTCAGGGACGCGAGCAGTTTCTCGTGTGGTTCGATGCACCCCTGGTATCCCAGGATGCCTACTGTGCTAGAGGTAGCTACCATCCTCTGGGTGCAAGCAAGGACTCTTGAGGGATTTGGCTAATCTCTAATCCCTTCATAGCCTTTCCAAGGTTACGTGAGACTTCGAGGAGCTTCTTTGGGTCGTTGTAAAAGCAGGTGGCTTCCACGACTGCCTTGGCTAGCTTCAGCGGGTGCTCTGACTTGAAGATCCCCGACCCAACGAAGACCGTCTCCGCGCCGAGCTGGCGGCACAGGGCGGCATCGGCGGGGGTGGCAACTCCACCCGCTGCGAAGTTAGGAACTGGAAGACGTCCAAGCTCTCGAACTTCTCGAAGAAGCTTCAGTGGTACCCGATATTCCTGGGCTTTGAGAGTCAAACCCTCCTCGGAGAGTCCGCGCAGCTCGTCGATACCTTTCTGGACCTCACGGAGATGGCGCACTGCTTCGATGATGTTGCCGGTTCCGGCCTCTCCCTTGGTTCTCATCAGCGCGGCACCCTCATGCACTCGTCGAAGCGCCTCTCCGAGGTTTGTTGCACCGCACACAAAAGGAGTCTTGAAGGGGTGTTTGTCGACATGAAGATGTGGGTCCGCAGGGGTCAGGACCTCGGACTCATCGATGAAATCTATCCCGAGGGCTTCGAGAATTTGAGCTTCTGCGAGGTGTCCGATACGCACCTTGGCCATGACGGGGATACTCACAGCCTTTTTGATGTCCTCGATCATCTGGGGATCGCTCATGCGCGCCACGCCACCTTCGCGGCGGATGTCGGCTGGTACACGCTCGAGCGCCATGACAGCCACAGCCCCAGCATCCTCTGCGATACGGGCCTGCTCTACATCAACGACATCCATTATGACGCCGTTGCACAACATGCGCGCTAATCCCACCTTGATCTCGAAGGGCGGAATAGCGGAACTCTCGTGGTCTTGGATTGAACCGTTAGTAGTACCCATGTGCTGCAAATTCCGAAGAAGAGGGAGAACTGTATCTGGTGACCCCAATGGGACTCGAACCCATGTTTCCGGCGTGAGAGGCCAGCGTCCTAGACCACTAGACGATGGGGCCACTTTGATAACTCGGAAAGGCTAGCATGGGTCGAGGCCCGTTTCAACGTCGGGCCAGGAAAAGGTTAGTAGGCTGCGGGTCTGGGTACCTTTTGTTTCATCGGATCGGCTCCGGTGCGTCTTCGGAGCTGGGGTTTTGGGGTGCCTTGCACGCCCTGCGCAGGGGGCGTTGGGGAGCCCCGCCCTGCTGCGAAGGCAGATCTCGAGGTGCTATTTAGTTCTTACGACGGGAAAATATCCTCAATGTATCGGATGGGATAGGGCTGATTTGCCCCGCCGCGATCATCGAAGTGTGCGCCCAATCTCAGCGTTCTCTGTAAGGCGCGGCCCCAGATTCGATCAGAGTAGTTCTCTCTTTTTGGGTATGCACCCTGCCTGTCGACGTTTAAAGTAGTTGGGAGAAGCGAAAGGGGGCGAATGATTGATGCCACACTGTGCTCGTGTTAAGGTGCAAGGCCTCAACGTTGAGAACGTTAGACGCATTCGCCCGTGGTGCAATGGCAGCACGTCAGGTTCTGACCCTGAAAATCGAGGTTCGAGTCCTTGCGGGCGAACCATTTGGTGGGAATCCCGCCCCACCGCAAAGGTTGGTATGAGGCTACCCCTCGCTTGTTTTTTTCTTGCTCTGCTTGGCTGTGTGAAGCCGCACGTTGACCCGGTATACGAGGGTCAATCCTCCGTGGTGGTAGACGTTGCAAACGCTTCGCGCGGTGCTATCACACCTGATATCTCCAAACAGTCGGCGGCTCTACATCACTTCATGCTTGGGCAGCTCTCTCTGGGTCAAGAAGACTTCAAGGGAGCCCTCGAGAATTTCGTCAAGACCGAGGAGTTAACCGCAGAGCCAGCGCCTCTCGTGCACACTAAGTTAGCCGACCTCTATCTGCGCTTCGGAGAACTCGACAAAGCGCTCGCCGCGAGTCAGAAGGCGATCGCCGAGGAACCTTCTGATCCGTATGTTCAGTTGCTTTATGCGGGGGTTCTCGAGAGCCTCAATCGTGAGAGCGAAGCGGAGCCGGTCTATAAACACCTTATCAAGGAGTATCCATCGAAGTTCGACGCATACATCCTCCTTTCGAATCTCTACGCCAAGCAGCGTCGGTTCGACGAAGGTGTGCAGGTTCTGAATTCTTTGATAGTGCGAGATCCTGCCGATGCATTGGGGCACTTTTATCTCGGGCGCATGTATGAACAGATGGAGCGCTGGGATCTGGCGGAGCGGGAGTACCTGAGTGTCGTTGAGCGCGATCCAACGCTTACTAACGGCTCTCACGATCTTCTGCGTGTTCTGTTAAGGGCCAAGAAGACCGAGAGGGTCAAGGAGATATGTGGGCGCATTCTCGCTAAGGATGCCAACAACGTGCTGGCCAGAAAAGTTCTCGGTCACGTCATGCTTGGCGAGAGCAACTTGGATGAGGCCCTCAAGCATTTACAGGTGCTCCAAGGGGTCGAAAGCGACTCTTCCGATACGCGCTTCAAGGTAGCTCTGATTCAGATCGAGAAACACAACTACAAAGAAGCTGCTCGAGAGCTTAATCTCGTCTTAGCCACAAATCCTGGTCACTCTGAGGCGCGCTACTACTTGGCGTCGATCTACGCTGGCTCTGGTCGTCGTAAGGATGCCGTCGAAGAGCTGCTCTTGATCGAAAAGGGCCACGAAATGTTCGTGAAGGGGCGCACCTTCGCCGCATTTATCCTGCGCCAGGACGAGGATCTCGACAGAGCTCGTCGCGTTTTGCGAGAGGCGTTGGAGGTTGAACCTGACAACAAGAACCTGCTCTTGTATCTGGTCGTGGTGCTGCGCGAAATGCGAGAGTATCGGGAAGCCGAGAGCGCGCTGAAGGAGGCTCTGAGCAAGCATCCTGGTGATGAGCGACTTCTTTTCAATCTGGGGTTGGTTCTACACGACAGGGAACGCGAGAGTGAGGCTCTCGCCGTCATGGAGCAGATAGTAGCGATTAACCCGAAGAACAGTGACGCGCTCAACTACGTTGCCTATACACTTGGTGACACGAATACGGATCTCGCTAGAGCCGAACAGTTGGCCAAGCAGGCGTTGGAGCTTCGGCCTTCAGATGGGTTTTATCTCGATACCTTGGGGTGGGTGCAGTTCCGAATGGGAAAACTGGCAGACGCCGAGCAAACGCTGGCCAAAGCGATTAATCTCTCTGGTGAAGATGTAATTGTTATAGAGCACTACGTGGATGTGCTCTTGGCTCGCGACGAGAGGGCTAAAGCGGTTGGTGTCATGAAAGCGGTCATGGACCGCAAGCTCAGCGTCAAGGATGCTCAGGACCAGGACAAGGTTGCAGCGCATGAGCGCATTGGGCGCCGGTTGCGAGAGTTGATTCGTCAGTATCCCGAGCTCGATTCGGTAGAGAAGAGCCGGCTTGGTAGGGGTGGCGAACAGCTGGCAACAACAGGTGCCCGACCTCGTATAGGGGGCGACGAGCTACTGGACGAAAGTATGACTAGGCCGCGGTGATGCGACGCTTCCCCAATCTTATATTCAGGGCGCACTCCGCGTCGTTCGCACTATCGCCTTATGTGCTTCTCGTGCTCGTGCTTTTCACGAGCGGATGTTTCGCTCCCCGATTCAGGCCCTCGGGCGATGCTGTCTCGGGTGCCGAAGCAGCGGTTGTGTGCAGAGATCTCCTCTCGCGCCACGCGCAGGTTTCGTCGATGCGAGCGTTGGTCGATACCACCGTTTCCAGGTCCAGTGAGTCGGCCTCTTTTCGATACGTGATACTGAGTCGTGGCTCCGATCGCTTCCGCATCGACATGCTGCCCCAGGAGGGTGCGTTTACTCTCGGCATCTTGGTCGTGAGGGATGGTCGAACGGTGCTTCTCGATGCTCAGGAGAAGACCTACGCTACGGCTGCCAACGAGTCGGAGCTTTTGAAGGAGTTTCTCGGATTAGAAGGTGTGACCCGAAGTGTAATAACTGGGCTCGTCACAGGTGTGTTGCCTTCAATCGATTGCGCCTCGGCGCGAGCGTATCGGGGGGCTGACGGCTCTTTTTCGATAGTCGACGGGCCTTCGCAGGTCGTGTGGTACGTTAGCCCGCAGACCTTTCTCGTGAATCGGCTCGATATCCTCGATCGGAGTGGCCGTCGTGTGCAGATCTCGGGAGAGCGTGAGGCGCTTGCCGGATCTTCGGGGCTGGCTACGGTCCGCCTCTCCATTTTCGAGCCTTTAGAGGCGCAGGCAGAGATGCTGGTTAAGAAGCTTTCGATCGATCCTCCGCTTTCAGAGTCGCTCTTTGCGGTGCCGATTCCGCCGAGTTATTCAGAGCGCTGAGGCGCGAGGTGCTTCGAGCACGCTCACGCTACTCCACGCGATTCTTGATCGAGGCGAGTCCTCCATCCGCGCCGAACACCTGTCCCGTGATCCACGAGCTGTGGTCGGAGAGTAGTAGTGCTGCCAGCGGAGCGATATCCGACGGCTCTCCTAATCGACCTACCGGATGAAGAGCCTTGGAAAAGGCCTCGGCAGATGCGTTTGACGTTATCTTCTCGCTCAGTGGCGTGCGTACTAGTCCGGGGGCTATACAGTTGATCCTGAAGCCTTGGCGCGCGTATGTGGCGGCGCTCGACAGTACGAGGCCGATAATACCGGCTTTGGCCGCCGCTATAGCTTCATGATTCGCCAGTCCGATGCGTCCGGCGGCTGACGAGAAAAACAGGAGCGAGCCTCCAGACGACATGGCTCGCGTTGCAGAGCGCAAAACGAGGAATGCGCTCACCAAATTGATCTGCAGAGTTTGGTTGAACTCAGCCTCGCTCGTGAGGTGGGCAGGCTTGAGTAGGATCGAGCCGACGCAGTGCGCCACCGCGCTGATCCCTCCCAGAATTGAAGTGGCTTGCTGGAAGGTCGCTTCCACCTGCGTCAGCTGCGTGACGTCGCATGCGGCGGTTCCTGCGGCGCCGACAGCATTTTGCGCCGCTTCGAGGCGATCGGCATCGCGAGCGGCCAGAAAGGTCGGTATATTCATCGAGCGAAGCTGCAAAGCGATCGCCGATCCGATTGCACCACTTCCTCCGAAGATCAGCACACCACTCATAAATTTCTCCTCTCTGTCAGCTACGTTAGTTGCTTTGCATACTTCTAGCGCCCTTCCGGGGGGCGCTCAAGAGAAGAGTTGTCAGTCGCTGAGCTTAGTCACCATTTGCTCGGAGGGGCGATCTCGGATGATGAGGGCTGATCGTCGACTCGCTTGAGCTCAAAACCTTTGGCCGGAGAGAGTACGAGGGGAACGGTTTCGGTTGTTACTGAACTGGTATCAAGGCCAAATCCACGCTCCTCGCTGAGGCTGAATCGGCGCAGCATGAAGTACCCCTCCATGATGAATTGATCGAACCAGGGGAGGCTGCTCTCATACGAAAGCTCTTTGCGGAGCACTACGAAGCGCAGATCGCCCGGAACTTCGTTCACCCGCAACGAGTTGTAACGGCTCAAGAGGTCGACCTCTCCACGTGACGACATCTCCTCGAGCACTTTCCGGAAGAAGAGGTTTATTCGAGGCTCAACTCGAAATCCCAAGTTGAAGTCTATGCGGAAAACCTTCTTGGGGATCAGGGTCGTGACTTCGTATTCGGTCGTATACGGAACGTCGAGGACGTTGACATGGATGAACCAATACACGTCTGCACGCTTCGGATGAATGTGGAAGAGTGAATAGACGACCTTTGATTCTATGAGTTTCGGGAATGGCGCTCCACTCATGTAGACCAGATGGGTTGCGTACTTTGGGACTTCGAGGTCCTGGCTGAGGCTTTCGAGAGCTGGCAGATGCTGGGGCAGTGACTCGTATTCAGTGTAGGTGGTTTTCAGCCGAGCGCCAGAGTTCCAGATGTACATGACGAGCGCCACAGCTGATCCTATGAGAACTGTGAACCATCCTCCATGGTGAAGCTTGAGGAGGTTTGCGAAGAGGAACCCGCTCTCTATCGAAAGATACACCGTCAGATACAGGGCTATCAGTTGCCACGGTACGCGCATGCGAATGAGGTAGTTCGCGAACAGCACGGTCGTCATGAGCATGGTGAGTGTGATCGCAAGACCGTATGCGGCTTCCATGTTTGACGATTCCCGGAAGTACAGCACCACCACGGTGCATCCGAGAAAGAGCAGCAAATTGACAATTGGGACGTATATCTGACCTTTGAGTTCGGTCGGATACACGATCTTCGCTTTCGGAAGGACTGAGAGTCGCATGGCTTCGGTCGCCAGGGTGAACGAGCCACTGATTAGGGCCTGGCTAGCGATAATAGTTGCTGCTGTAGACATGGCGATGCCGGGAATGAGGAACCAACTCGGCATAATCTCGAAGAATGGATTCCGGTCTCCAAGCAGCTCCCCTTGGTGTGCAAGCAACCAGGCTCCCTGACCGAGGTAGTTAATTATGAGAGCTGATTTGACGAAGATCCATGAGACCTGGATGTTTTCTCGACCGCAGTGTCCGAGATCGGAATAGAGGGCTTCGGCGCCGGTGGTGCACAAGAAGATGGCCCCGAGTACCCAGAAGCCATTTTCATGCATGAAGAGCAATCGAAAGGCGTACGCTGGGTTGAGTGCTGTAACTATCCCTGGGGCGGTTAGCATCGATGCAACGCCGAGAATGCAAAGCATGCTGAACCATCCGAGCATGACCGGTCCGAAGGATCGCCCTACGAAGCCCGTACCGAAGTGTTGGATAGAAAAGAGAAGGGTAAGGATCGCCAAGACGATCGGCACGGTCTGGATTTCAGGATGGACCTTTCGCAATCCTTCGATAGCAGACGAGACTGAAATGGGAGGAGTGATGATGCCGTCGGCTAAGAGGGCGCTGCCTCCAATAATTGCTGGAATGAGTAGCCAGCGGGCGTTCTTTCGCACCAAGGCGTAGAGAGCGAATATTCCGCCCTCGCCCCTGTTGTCGGCTCGTAGTGTGAGCACCACGTACTTTAGTGTAGTGAGCAGCGTAAGAGTCCAGAAGATACAGGAGAGGGCTCCCAGTACAACGTCCTCGGCGATCGGCTCGTTTCCCGCTACCGCTTTCAGCACGTACAGAGGAGATGTGCCAATGTCGCCGTAAATGATGCCGAGCGCTACCAGAAGGCCGCCAGCAGATACTTTGTTAGGATGACCCCGTTCGGACATGATCGAATACGTTCCGTGCCTAAGATGAACTCTTAGATGACCGAGGGGAATAGAGGAAGCTCAAAAAACTAGCCCGGAATCCATAACTCGACCCTCAGGATGATTTAGAACGTGGGTTTTGTTCTCTAACAGCCTGCTAAAACGGACGGGTTCCGCGGAAACCGGGCGCTCCTTGAGCGTGGTAGTCGATCATTTGACGTTCGGCTCGCCGTCGAGGATGGCCTTGGCGACCTTGCTCGAATCAACTTGGTAAGTTCCTTTCTGGAGGGCACATTTAATCCGCTCAGCCCGGCGGAGCTTTTCTGCGATCCATTGAAGGGTTACGGAAGTGAGCCCCCTGCGACGTGGTGAGTTATCTGCGTTGTTCTCGTGGTCATTCATAGTATTTTCTAATCCAGAGTACGCCTCTTGGGGGGTGAGCCCCTCGTTTGCTTACTAGTAGTAACGCCATTTTTACCGAAATCTTGATGGTCTGAATCTCACCAGTTCTGATCAAAGTGGTGAATAGAAGCTTGAGACTATTGGACGTTTTTTGTGTGGGCTCGAGGCGTTTAGAGTTGCTCGGGGAATAACTGTCGACGCGCTCCAAGCCTCAACGTTTACTTGAGGTTAGGGGGGGTGATACTCTCCGGAGATGAGGGGGGCGGCGCAATTTATCTTTGCTCAGCGTCTGAGTGTGCCTCGCTTTCTCATGGATCGGAAATTTAACCAAACACGCCTTGGAGTACGCCGAGGTGTTTCAATCCTGGAGTGTCATGAAATCGAAAGAAGCCAGCGCTATCTCACCCCGCAGAGAAGAGGATTACCCAGAGTGGTACCAGCAGGTTGTTAGGGCAGGTGAGCTGGCGGAGAACTCAGTAGTTCGCGGCTGCATGGTGATAAAGCCGTGGGGGTACGGGATATGGGAGAGTATTCAGCGTAGCCTTGACCGCATGATTAAAGACACCGGCCACAGCAACGCCTACTTTCCTCTCTTTATCCCTCTGAGCTTTCTCGAAAAGGAGGCTGCTCACGTTGAGGGATTCGCTAAGGAATGCGCCGTAGTCACGCATCATCGGCTCGAGGCGCGAGACGGCAAGCTCATACCGGCGGGAGAGTTGGAGGAGCCGCTTGTCGTGCGTCCAACCTCAGAGACGATTATCGGTGAGTCCTTCTCGCGCTGGGTGCAGTCGTACCGAGATCTCCCTCTACTCATAAATCAGTGGGCGAACGTGGTACGCTGGGAGATGCGGACCCGTCTCTTTCTTCGGACGTCGGAGTTTCTCTGGCAAGAGGGGCATACAGCGCACGCTACTCAGGAAGAGGCCGTCGAGGAGACCTATAAGATGTTGGAGGTCTATCGCTCTCTGGCAGAGGACGTGCTCGCCATGCCGGTCATCCAAGGTGAGAAGATCCCCGAGGAGCGTTTCCCAGGCGCTGTAGATACGTACTGTATCGAAGCCATGATGCAGGACAGAAAGGCTCTGCAGGCCGGGACGTCGCATTTCTTAGGGCAGAATTTTGCCAAAGCCTCGGAGATTAAGTTCCTCAGTCAAGCTGGCGTAACCGAGTATGCTCACACGACCTCATGGGGTGTTTCGACCAGGCTCATCGGTGGCATAATCATGACGCACGCTGATGATGATGGGTTGAGGCTGCCTCCCAAGGTTGCTCCGAAGCACGTGGTAATCATCCCAGTTATCCCCAAACCGGAGACAGAGGCGGCTGTTCTCGAGTATGCTGAGTCTGTCGCGCGCGAGCTGCGTGCTCGGAGCTTCAACGGCTATCCGATAGAGGTGATCGTCGATCGTCGTGACATTCGCGGGGGTGAAAAGAGTTGGGAGTGGATTAAAAAGGGTATCCCTGTACGACTCGAGGTAGGTCCGCGCGATATCGACTCGAAGCAGGTCGTGCTGTACCGGCGTGACAAGGGGCCACGCGACAAGACGTTCGTGAGTATGAATGAGGTCGTAGAGTCGATGCCTCATACACTCGATGATATTCAGCGTTCTTACTTCGAGCAGGCGAAGGCGTTCCTAGACAGCCATATCAATCGCGACATCAAAGACTTCGAGGAGTTTCGACGCTTCTTTACTCCGCAGGATGAGCAGAAGCCCGAGATCCACGGCGGGTTTGTCCTCGCGAAATGGTCGGGGGCGCCTGAGGCCTTGGAGGCACTTTCCGAGTTGAAGGTGACGGTGAGATGCCTTCCTCTCGAGCAGAGTGGCACTGAGGGGCAGTGCGTTGTCACCGGCAAGCCGGCTACCAAAGATGCGATCTTTGCCAAGGCCTATTAAGAGAAAGAGGACTGCGTAGGTAGTATGGATAGCGGTACGGTTGCGATAGCGGCTTTTTACAAGTTTCTCTCGATATCGGCTGAGCGGGTTGCCGAGATTCGGAACGGTCTGGAACAGTTCGCCGCGAATAACGGCATCAAGGGACTTGTAGTGCTTGGGACAGAAGGGATTAACGCGACGGTAGCGGGATCCCCCGCATCGATCGCCGCCATGAAGGAGTTTGTGCAGACTCAGTTGTCTGCGCCAGAGATGACCTTTAAGGACTCGCACGCTGAGAAGATACCTTTTGCGCGCTTTAAGGTAGTTGTTCGGTCGGAGATTGTCACCACAAAGAACTTAGAGATCTCAGTCGATGATTCTCAAGGGACTCATCTCTCGCCGCGAGAGTGGCACGAGATGATCGCTACTGACCCTGATGTCCTGATCGTAGACACTCGTAATGATTACGAGACCGAGGTGGGGATTTTTCAGGGCGCAGTAGATCCGAAGATCAAAAAGTTCAGTGAGTTCAAGGAGTATGTCGAGCGCGAGAAGTTGCCTCGAGACAAAAAGTTGCTGCTGTACTGTACCGGCGGTATCCGCTGTGAAAAGGCCGTTCCAGAGGTAAAGCAGTTAGGCTACGACAAGGTGTACCAGCTCGAGGGAGGGATCCTGCGGTATCTCGAAGAGTATCCCGAAGGTTACTTCAAAGGAGAATGCTTCGTGTTCGACCACCGCGTTGCGGTCGATAATCATCTGCAACCTTCGAAGAAGTACAAGCTCTGCCCCCATTGTGGTAATCCGGCTCAACAGGCGATTGCGTGCAACCGATGCAGTGCGCCGGCGATCGTTTGTCACGTCTGTGTAGAGAGAGAGGATTTGAAGTCGTGCTCAAAAAACTGCGCGCATCACATCCGACTCCGTAAGGAGCGTGAGGCCCGAGCGGTAGAGTAAGCGGGCCTCACGCCGTAGTCTTATGCCGCGGAAGTTGCAGCGTGTGTTGGCAATTCCTTGTCGAGGGAGTCTGCCGAATCGATGTTCACGCGGGTAACCGATGTGTCGATTCGTTTGAGTAAACCGGTCAGCACGTTTCCTGCTCCGTACTCCCAGGCAGCTTGAGGCGCGCACGCCTTCACTGCATTCTGAACGCACTCTACCCAGCGTACGCGGCCGCATACTTGGCGCGCGAGGTTTTCTCTGATCGTCTCTGGTTCGTCAGAGGCATCGGCAGTGAAGTTCTGGTACACGGGGAAGGCGGGCTTTTGGATCTCGATCGCGGCGAGATCGACACGTAAGCGATCCTCGGCCGACTTCATCAGTGTGCAATGGAACGGCGCGCTCACCTGTAATTCGATGACCTTTGCACTTCCGAGCTTCTCGACAAACTGGGCGATCCCTGCGGCTGAGCCAGCGACGACGATTTGGCCGGGCGCATTGACGTTGGCGATCTCAGCGACCTCGGCAGTCACTTGGGCGAGAACTGCTTCCACGTCTGCGACCTCTTTACCAAGTACGGCGACCATCTTGCCTGTCCCGACAGGTACAGCCTCCTGCATGTAGCGGCCGCGTTTGTTCACCAGGGTGACTGCATCTTCGAATTCCATCGCACCGGCTGCAACGAGTGCGGAATACTCACCGAGGGAGTGTCCCGCGGCGGCAACGATCCGATGGGTAAAGGGGCGCTCCTGTGCCAACCGGAAGCAGATTGTGCTGACCGTGAGGATTGCAGGTTGCGCTATCTCGGTCAGGGTGAGTTTGTCTGCGGGCCCCTCGAAGCAGATCTGCGAGAGGGAGAAGCCGAGGGCCTTGTCTGCGCGCTCGAAGAGCTCTCGCGCCAGGGAGTGACGCTCGAATAGGTCACTTCCCATTCCAACTTTCTGCGAGCCCTGTCCGGGGAAAAGTGTAAAAATATCAGTCATATAGTTCCTATCTGCTACGTGCCCGTGTGTGTATTCAAGAGAACTGAGGAAGAGGTCGATAATTCAAGGGCGGAGATATGATGTCAAGAGATGCCCTCGACAATGAGAATGTGAGCAGTGGCGAACAGCCGCGCCCGTCGGTATTGGTAGTCGACGACAATCCTCTCATCGTGGATGTCGTAAAGGGACTTTTGCGTTCGCAAAACTACGGTGTTCTATCGTCAAGCGATGGACACGAGGCCTGGGAGCTGATCCAACAGAAGTGTGTGGATGTCGTCATCTGCGATGTCATGATGCCCAGAATGGGTGGCTACGAATTGTATGCGACCTTGAGAGCAGATCCGCACTACATGCACATCCCATTCGTGTTTCTCACGGCGCTCGACGATCAAAAAGAGGTTGGCAGGGGTAAAGAGGTTGGGGCGGACGACTACCTCTGTAAGCCTTTTGAGCCGGAGGAGCTTCTAGCCGTTGTAAAGGGCAAGCTGCAGCGCTCAAAGGCCTTGCGAGAGCAGGGAGACAAGCGATTCGAGGAATATCGACGGAAGATTATACACACGCTTTCGCACGAGTTTCGCACGCCGCTGGTAGCGGTCAATTCCGGCGTAGAGCTGCTACTCGAGCATCAAGAGGCTTTGGGTTCAGACAAGGCTCGCTGTCTTCTCGATGCGGTGAGAAGAGGGGGAGCGCGGCTCGAGAAGTTGGTTGGTGATTTCATGGCTCTTCAACAGATCGAGGCGGGCTTTGCAGCAAAGCTTTTCGAAGCTCGCGCAACCGAATTTGGTTTCGGTAAGTTGGTGGAAGGCATGGTGTCCGCGAGGCAGGAGTCCTGCAAAGCGCAGAGAATTGCCCTGCTGTTCGCGGATCATTCCCAGGGGGCGCGGGTGCGAATCGTGGAGCCCCAGATCGTGGATTGTGTCGACCGGCTCATCAGTAATGCCATCAAGTTTTCATCCGGGAATCCGTGTGTCGAGCTCGAGCTGGACAGCTCAGAGCTTTCGCTCCGCTTGGCGGTCAAAGATAGAGGTATCGGCTTGGACTTGAGCAAGATCAAGGAAGCGCTCGATGTGTTTGGGCAGATAAACAGAGCTAAGTTAGAACAGCAAGGCGGAGGTCTGGGCCTAGCCATAGCCTCTCAGTATGCCAGTATCAACGGCGGTCGTCTCGAGTTCGATTCTCGTAATGGTGGTGGGACCACTGTAACCCTTGTTTTACCAGCGGCGTCCGTATAGCTTTCACACTACATCCTTGCCCCAGATAGGTTATGCCGCGCTTCCTCAGGCCAAATCTTGTCTCCAGAGCGTTCCAACAGTAGAGTTTTCCCATTGAATGAAGTCACAGCTATAGCGTTCTCCAAAAGTTCGTAGCGAAATCACGACTTTTGGAGAACGCTATCGATTCGCGGATGCGAATCAAAACAATAACCTATAGTGATGTTCGGCAAAAGCCTTGCCAGTTTTACAGGCAAGGACTTTTGCGCATCGCTATATGTCGAGTCAAAGTAAAGTATCTATGAAACAGCTTCCTGGTACGAGCGGACGATGGGTGCGAGCGGTGCTCGTGCTGGTCCTCACCTTCACGGCTATAGTTCGAGGCGCTAGTGCCGATGAGTCGTCCAGTGCGCTCGCCGACATGGCCGAGAATGTGCATTTCTACACCCTCGACAACGGATTAAGGGTCATCTTGTACAATCGAGGCACGGCCCCGGTGTTTGCGGGCGCAGTGGTGGTGCGCGTAGGTGGAAGCGATGAGGCTGGAGGCCAAACGGGAATATCGCACCTCTTCGAGCATATGGCCTTCAAAGGCACGCGAACGGTCGGAACGAAAAATTACGCGCGCGAAAAGGAGCTGCTCGAGCGTCTCGAGGCCATAGCGGCTACCTCGAATGCGGCTCAGGAGCTGTCCGATGATCAGAAGAAAGCATGGGACGAGGCGCATGCAGAGCTGCGCTCCATCTGGATCTCCGATGATTTTACACGTCGATACGAACAGGTCGGGGCAGTGGGTCAAAATGCAACGACCGACAAGGAGTTCACGAAATACTTCGTCAACCTGCCGATATCCGCGTTCGAGTTTTGGTGCAAGATGGAGGCTGATCGTTTGCTCAATCCAGTGATGCGGCAGTTCTACCAAGAGCGCGATGTGGTTCTCGAAGAGCGTCGAATGAGGTTCGAAGACGATCCAGGTGGCCGCTTGTACGAGCTGCTCCTGGGCGTGGCGTATCAGCGGCATCCTTACAGAGCGCCAGTGATTGGATACGAGCAGGACTTGAAGAGTCTGACGGCCACCCAGCTCGAGAGCTTCCGGAAGAGATACTATGTGCCACGCAACATGGTTGTCAGCATCGTCGGTCGAGTTGACCCAGAGGCGGACATGAAGGTGATTCGTCAGTACTTCGGTGCTTTGCCGGCGGCGCCCGAGGTCAACCGAACTGTGCTCGAGGAATCACCGCAGGAGGGAGAGCGCAAGGTTTCGGTGAAGATGCCGGCATCGCCGCAGATCGTCATCGCTTATAGAAAACCGAATTACCCCGACCCCGAGGATGCTCCGATCTCGGTAATGGCTGAGATCTTGAGCGGCGGACGAATCTCTCCGTTGTATACGGAGCTCGTGAAGCGCAGGCAGCTCACTGCCGACATTAGTCACGACGAAGGGCCGGGGGTCGCGTATCCCAATCTGTTGATGTTCGATGCAACGGTCAAGGCCCCGCATACCACGGAGGAGGTGCTTGAAGCATTCGATTCGGTGATCGCCCGTTTCCGCCGAACGGGACCGACTTCGGAGCAACTAGAGATAGCAAAGCGCTCTATCGGTATGGATTACCTGCGTCACCTGCAATCGAACCAGTCTTTGGCGCTCGATTTTGCATCGTCGGAGTTGGTCTATGGCTCGTGGAGAGCCTCGGTGAAATGGTACGACGAGGTCATGAAGGTCACGCTTGAAGATGTGCGGCGTGCTGCAGAAAAGTACTTGGTTCCGGAGGGTCGCACAATCGGAACTGTCGAGCGAGCATCGTGAGAATGCGGGCCGTAGGAGGAAGGGGCGATATGAGGAAGATTCTCGAGATGACTATCCGTAGCTTTAGAAGATGGCCTGTGTCCGGAGCAACCAACCCGGGTGCACATGAAAGGTCGACGCGGGTTGCTAAACTCACAGCAGGTAGCGTGTGGTTCGTGTTCCTTTCGCTCCTCGTCATCACAGGGTGTGCTAATCCGAAGGCGGCGGTGATTGCACCACCGCCGGTGACGAGAGCTGACGAGGTTTCCACCTTCAAGCCGATCCAACCGGAGCGCTGGACGCTTCCCAACGGGCTCAAGGTGTATTTCGTGAAAGATGAGGAGCTGCCAATCGTACGTGGGCAGTTGTTCATACGCGGAGGAGCGCTGTGGGGGCCGGAGAAGCCTGTGGGTGTGGTTGGGGCGATGGGCGATCTCATGCGTCTCGGCGGTGCTGGTGCACTTTCAGCGGATGAGCTCGATCGTGAACTTGAGAAGCTAGCTGCTGGTATCGGTAGCTCCTTCGGGGCGGAGTTCGGCGGTACGAGCTTCTCGTGTCTAGCCACTGACTTCGATCGCGTCTTCGATATATTTGCGGATGTCACCCTTAGACCTCGCTTTGAGAGTGAAAAGATCTCTCTGTGGAAGGGGCAAGCCCTCGAGGGGATTCGTCGGCGCAAAGATGATCCCCGCACCGTGGCATCGATCGCATTCATGAGCATCATGTACAAAAACTCGCCCTACGGCAGGGTCGTGAATGACGAAGATGTCATCGCGATGCACCGTCAGCAGCTTTTTGCGTTGCACAAAGAGTTCGTGCGACCTGATGAAGCTATCTTGGTGGTCACCGGTCGAGTGGAGAAAGATGCCATACAACGCGCGGTAGAAAAGCAATTCGGGGCATGGGCTCCTCGCGGTACCGTATTGCCGGCTCCTCCATCCGTTGGGGCCGATCCTAAACCAGGAATATACTTCATAGGACTCCCGTTTGCGCAGGCTTCAATACAGATGGGGCAGCTCGGAGTGCCGCGTTTGACACCTGATTACCCGGAGATCGAGGTTTTCAACGAGATCTTCGGCTCCTCTGGATTCGGCTCGCGCCTCATGAACAGGGTCAGGACGGAACTTGGCCTATCATATGGTGTCTACGGCGGGATCTCGCCGGGGGTGGTGAAGGGGATAAACTACGTATTTTTGCAGACCAAAGTGGCATCGGTTGTGCCGGCGGTAGAGGAGTCTTTCGCCGTACTAAAATCGCTTCAGGAAGAGCTCGCTCCAGCTAGCGAGATACACGAGAAGCAGGCGGCGATTGCCAACTCTTTCGTGTTCAATTTCGATTCGGTCGATGACATCGCTGTCAGAGCGGCCAAATTGGAGTTGCTGCAGTATCCCCGTGATTACGATGAAACGTATCTTGCGAAGATAAAGGCTGTAGGACCAGAGATGGTGCGAACAGTGGCTCGCGACCGTTGGGAGCCAAAGAAATTTGTCGTGGTTGTTGTCGGAGATGAATCTGCCTATAGTACCCTGCAGAAGGCTACCGAGAACGCAGCGAGTCCTTTGTATCGGTTTGAGCTCCAGAAACTGAGTTTTGATCATACTCTCGTGATGCAATAAACGCCCTGGTGTCATCTTAAAGAGGTCGTTGGAGTTTCCGGGCGTCTGATTTGACTTGAGGAACGCGGGTGTCAATCGTTTTTCCACAATCGCAACTTGTCTCTAGCCGCAGAGGGCTTTGCTTTCGAGGGCTTAGAGTTTTTGGGGCGCTCGTGTGTGGTCTCGCGTTGGGAGCTTGTAGCTCTCGGCCTGTAGCCGGCCCAGATAAGATGTTTACAGGCGAGGCTGTAGGGGCGCTTGAGGGCGCTGGCGCTGGCGCAGTTACAGGGGCTCAGCTATCTGCGGGAGCAGGGCCAGGAGCAGCGGTAGGGGCCGGGCTTGGGGCCGTAGTGGGGGCCTTGCATGGGATCGCGACGGATCAAAGTGAAGAGGCGAGGCTTCGTACAGAGGCGCGATTCAAAGACGAACGCGCCAGGGCTCTAGCCCAAGAAGTTTTGGCTGAGCAATACAAACGTCGTATGGAATTGCATCCTGCGCGAGATATTTTTCCTGCCGACCTATTCTTTAAGGGTGACTCGGCGACCATGTGTCCGTCCGGCGTCAATCTGGTGCGTGAGCTCGCCCGAATGAACGAGATGCGAATCCCGTATTCTCGGTTGGTAGTGGCAGTCTATGCGAAATCGTTGGCGCCGCAGTCGTCGTATGCGCAGCATCTGACTGAAAAGCGTTCTCGAGAGTTCGTCAATCAACTCGTCCGGGCCGGTGTTCAGCCTCGGCGATTGGAAACCAGGGCGGTAGTGATGAATGCTCCGGTTCTGATCGACCCGCTCGATGATCCGACCCGATATAACCAAGCAATTGAGATTATTCCTATAGATCGGTGAAATGTATGAAAGGCAAGAAAGAGACGAAGACCAAAGAGATGGAAGAATCTACGCGAGAAGCCAAGGAGATGTGTCAGATCACCACTAAGGCTGAACTGAAAACGTTTATTTCGGGTGTCAGGGACAAGCTCTTGAAGGAGCAGGCTGCGCCGATTTTTGCGATGGCTGCGATGCAGCAGGTCATGAGCTTGGACTCGATCTATGACCTGATGGACAGCCAGAACAAGGAGATCCTCCAAGAGGTGTGGGTGAAGCTTTCGCAGTCGGGGTTCCACCTGCGTAAGCCGCCACTGCTTTTCGGTGAAGCAGAGGCTTAGTCCGCGCGGCGGAATAAATCCTGTCGGGCACGTGAACGTCAACGTCCGCGTGCCCAAAGAGGCATGTCCCTAGCGAAGCGAGGCGAAACCGCCACTTTCTCGCTACCGGTTAGTTTTGTCTCGCGTCCTCGAAGTCTCAGCGCTAAGCATCGACAGGTGATTGTCTAGGTTTTATCGCTCATTCCGTGAATCCAATTACTGGAGCAAAGCGCATATTTTCAGTGACCACTGTGGTCATCGTGGTCGCGTACCTCTCTCTCTATCTGCTTCAGATGGCTAATTTCGCCGATGATCCTGGTGTCGGATGGCACCTCAAAACTGGCGAACTTGTGTGGAACTCAGGAACGGTCCCGAGAGAGGACCCTTTTCTGGCCTCTGAGCGGCGCGTTTGGATAGCTGATCAGTGGTTGTCAGACCTCGTGCTTTTCGTAGGATACCACGTAGGCAGCTGGGCGGCGCTCTACGTGACCTTGGTAGGTATATGGATCGTGACCTTCTTTGGCATCCTCTTTCGCGCAGTGCGTGCTGAGGTTGGCAGTGTGCTCGCGAGTCTGATCGCGGCTCTCTTGGCGTTCAAGGCGGCTCAGGTACATTTCATCTTACGGCCGGTTGTTTTCAGCATTTTCTGTTTCGTATGTGCTTTCGTAACGGCTCGAGCGCTTAGTCGACGAGAGGTTGTGCATCCTCGAGCTTTGATCGCCCCAGGCTGCTTCTTAGTCGCTCTCTTCGTACTCTGGAGTAATATTCACCCCGCATTTGTGTTGGGGCTCGTCGTGGTCCTCGCCATTCCTGTCGCGCGAATACTAGATGGTAGACGAAGTAGCGCCGAGCTTGTGAGTTTTGCTGTTTTGGCTTTACTTTGCGTTGTGGGCACGTGCTTGAATCCGTATGGAACTGCTCTGCACGAGAGTGTTATCGCCCTTGGCCGAAGTGTGTATTTCCTCTCCCTGAACAAGGAATGGTTGCCTCCTCAACTGCTCAGCTTTGAGGGGGGGATGCTCGTCACGTTCGTCACAGTTCCTGGAATCGCCTTTCTGATATCCTCGGCGTTTAGGAGGAGTATCGGGTGGTTCGATATCCTATTGACCGGATTTTTCGTGTTCGAGGCGTTTGCTTCCGTTCGATTCCTTCCATTCGCTGCAGTCGCGGGCGCTTTTCCCTTGGCGGCAGCGCTGCGCTCCCTGGCGGAAGCAGGGAGGGGTGTCTCGGTTTTGCGTCTTAGTGCTCGTTGTGTGCGAGGATTAGAGCGGTACGAGTCAGTGAACTCGCCTGGTGAGATCGCAGCCTATTGCTGCGCTGTGGCAGGCCTCGTGTTTTGTGGATTCATGCCGCTGCCCAAGCAACTCGGACCGCAAGAGGCACGCTACCCACGGGCAGTAGTGGATGCCCTTCGTTCCGATGCGGGGCAAGGGGTCGTGCTCGCATCCCCTGATTGGGGAGGTTTTGTCACGGGGAACCTTTATCCGGCTTTTAAGGCCGTGATCGACGACCGTAATACCCTCATCGGGGAAGCGCTCTACCAGGAGTATTTTCAGAGTCTCGATTCGCCCGAGGCTTTGTCTGCGCTCGTGAACCGCTTCCATGTAACTCACCTCATCATCCCCCGAAAGACGCCGGTCGGAGAGACGCTGGCGTCGGACAGACGATGGGCTATACTGCTCGATGATGGTACGAGCGTGGTAGCACGGGTCGTGCGCTAGGGAGATCGCGAGAGTAAAAGACAATGGCTGAAGAAGTATCGCTCAAAAAACTGCGCGTGCTCGTTGTTGTATTGGGATTGGTTGGCTTTGCCATCTCATTCGAGGCGTTGCGACAACATATTCTTCACGCGCATGGCTTTGCCACCGGCGGTAGTTTTTGTGACATCTCCCAGTACGTCAGTTGCAACGCCGTTAATGCGAGTGCATGGTCGACCTTTCTGGGTATCCCGATCGCCTCGTATGGGATTTTTTTCTATTTGTCCGTGATAGGGCTGTGTCTTCTGACCGGTCAGGGGAAGGCAGTGTCGTATCGAGCGATGGCAAGCCTCGTCATGCTTGGGGGCGCGGTGTCAGTGGTGTTTTCAGTCGCTCTGTTCGCTCTTTCGCTGTTCGTCATTAAAGCGCTTTGCATCCTCTGTATCGGATTGTATGTAGTCAACGTATTGCTCTTGGCGTCGGCATGGTTGATGGCGTTCAAGGGGCACTGCGTGGAAGGTCTGACCGAGGGAGTACACAATATCTTTGCCTTCGTACGCACGGCAATAGTACCCTTCAGTTCTCAAGGCACCATCGATTCTCAAAACAGATGGGGAACGCGTTTTTCTCTTGTGGCATTGGCCGTCCTTGCGGTGTGTTCGTGGGCAGTAGGGCCTCTCATGCTCAGGTTGTTCATCGCCGCATCAGAACCAGGAGCGGATACGGCTCGAGAGTCTATCATGGCATGGAAGGGTTCGCCGGTCGTTTCCTTCCCCGTTTCACTGGATGGTAGCGCATCCGGAGATTATTCGAAGGGAACCCCTGGCGCGCCGATCCAGATAGTTGAGTTCGCTGATTTCGAATGCCCTGGGTGTCGACGGATGTACTTTGCTCTGAATGATCTGTTGCAAGCTTACCCGGGACGCTATCAGCTTGTTTTCAAGAACTACCCTCTCGACCATCGGTGTAATCCGGGGATCAAGCAGGAGTTTCATCGATATGCGTGTGCGGCCGCGGCTTTTTCGCGCTGTGCGGGAGAGCAGGGAAAATTCTGGGAGTCATTGGACTGGCTCTTCTCTCTGCCGGAATTAGAGGGGGGCGCGTCGATGGAGGATGTGCAGAGTGTTTTAATGACCAAGGGAACGCAGGATTTAGAGTTGGATCCCGAAGGGCTTCGAGAGTGCATTGCCTCGGAGCGACAGACCGCAAAGATTCAAGATGATATTGCGGTGGCTGACCGACTTGGGCTCGAGTCAACGCCGAGCTTTTGGATAAATGGAAAACGACTCCCAAAAGCTACGACCGAGGGATTCAAGATGGTGTTCGCTTCGATCCTCGGAGCTGAATAGAGTGAGTGCTCTTTCGGAGACGTTTGTGTGATTACCATCGTCGGTATCCTCAACTGTACGCCGGATAGCTTTTCTGACGGTGATCCCAATGCTACAGCTCTAACCTTGTACGACAAGGCGCTGCGGCTCATCGATGACGGTGCTGATGTCATCGATATCGGAGGCGACTCGACGCGACCTGGTTCGCAATGTGTCGACCTCGAGGAAGAGTGGCGACGCATAGGAGGAGTCATCGAGCGGATAGCGCCTCGTATTCCTGTGTCCGTCGATACTCACAAAGTCGAGATCGCCCGGCGAGCTCTGATGTGTGGAGCGCGCTTTGTGAACGATGTGGGTGGAGCAGGCGACCCGGCCCTCGTTGATCTCGTCGCCGCTTCCGATGCGCGGTATGTATTCATGTACAGTGCGGGTTCAGCTCCTCACGTCTTTAGCCAAGGACCGACCAAAGATGAGGTCATGAGCACGGTCAACACCTGGATACGCAATACGATCGATAGGCTCAACTCCGCGGGCATCCCTTCTGAGCGCCTCATCGCAGATACGGGTATGGGAGCGTTTGTGAGTAGCGATGCGGGGGCGTCCCTCGAGATACTACAACGCTACGGGGAGCTCGTGGCGCCTGCGGGGGGGCTGATGCTCGGCTGCTCTCGAAAGGGATTTCTCAAGAGACACAACGAGCGCGCGCTAGACGATCGGGATGCGCTCTCGAGTTTGTATGGAATTTGTGCCGCATCGAAGGTAGCGGGTCGGGTTCCACTCTATATTCGTGTTCACAACGTTGCTCTCCAACGCGCAAGTATCGACGCATGGAAGGGGCTCAATCATGAGTAATGCGCGTCTGTTGGTGCACGTTGTCACCTGGAATAGTGAGGATTCCATCGCTGCGTGTATGCAGTCGGTCATTCAACAGGAAGGATTTGTGTTCGGTGAGTCGTTGCTGCTGCGAGTTACCGACAACTGCTCAAGTGACTCTACGGTCGAAAAGGTTCGCGAACTCGAGCGCCCAGGGGTTGAGGTTTGTGTCAACCGCGCAAACCTAGGGTTTTGTGGAGCGCACAATCAAGGAGTTTGTCGCCTGTTAGAAGGGCAATTCGATGCTGTGGTTGTACTCAATCCGGATGTGCGGTTGGAGCCCGATGCGTTGCGGCGCATGGTCGACGTATGTGTGGGCTCTCCCGATATCGGAATGGTTACTCCGAAGCTGCTACGAGCGAACGCGGACCTTTCTCCGCTCGCGCAACCGATTCTCGATGCCGCCGGTATGGTACTCACGAGCTCGTTGCGCCACTTCGATCGTGGTTCGGGTGAGGTGGACGTTGGACGTTTCGATCAGCCGGAGGATGTTTTCGGTGGAACGGGGGCGTGTCTCTTAATTACGCGGCCGTGTGCCGAGGCGCTCTTGATATCCCCAGCTATATCCGATGGTCTGGTAGCACGCATCTATCCGCAGCTTGCAGATGGGTCGTTGCAACGGCCAAAACTTTTTGACGAGGCTTTCTTCGCGTATCGGGAGGATGCCGATATCTCGTGGAGAGCTCAATTGCTCGGATGGCGATGTTGCTATGAGCCGCGAGCGGTTGGGTATCACGTACGAGTCGTAGTTCCAGAACGACGCGCGAAGCTTCCTGCGACCTTGAATCGCTATAGTGTTCGCAATAGATTTCTTCTGCAGATTCACAACTGGCGGCGTTCTCAAGGTGTATGGTCGTTTGTGAATGGGCTTCTGGTGCGCAATGTGGTCGTCATCTGCGGTGTGCTTCTGCGTGAGCGCTCGTCTTTCGGAGCCTTGCTGGAAGTGGTGAGGCTTCTGCCCAGAGCGCTCGCGATAAGGCGGGATATTTCCAAGAAGATGCCGCGGCGATGATGCTTCCGCGCGCACGAATTTGGGAGTTAGGTGTTACCGCAGGCGCTGCGAGCGATTTGTCGCACTACGAACCTCTCGAATCCACGCTCTTCTAGTGTTTGATCGAGCTCGGCGATAGTTGTGTGGAGTGACGGATGCTCAAAGGTAGGAGCGATCTCAGCCAATGGTGTGAGAACGAAATCTCGAGAGGCAATCTCGGGATGAGGAAGCACCAGGGGAGGGGATTGCTCGGACAGCGAGCCTACGAACAGGAGATCGAGGTCGATCTCTCGTGGTGCCCAACGAGGAACGCAGCTTCTGTCGCGCCCCAGTTGACGCTCGACAGATAGAAGAACCTCTAAGATCGCCTGGGGAGTGAGTGTTGTTGAGAAGCGCAAGACGGCGTTGATGTAGTTCGATTGCGGATTCCCGTCGAGTGTCAGCGCGAGCGTTTCGTAAAAGCTCGAACACGCAACTAATGGCCCCAGCGCCTGTTCGAGAAGGGGGGTAGCCTGTGCGAGGGTGGCGATGGGGGAGCCGACATTAGCGCCATATCCAACGAAAGTATCTAAGGGGTGGATGCTCATAGGTCTCCGTTAGGTAGGTATCCTATCGTGGCCAGAAGGGCGAGTACAGTATGAGAGGGACTTTTACAATCGCGGGCCGCCGCGATAGGCTTAAAGTATCGTCACGAAAAAGGGGAATGCATATGAAAGAGCTTGTGGCTCGAGAGATGGCGCGCAGAGTCCAGGATGGAGACATTATTGGTGTCGGCACTGGCAGTACTGTCGATGCAGCCCTCGATGAAGTTGGTAAGCGTGTGGAGCTGGAGAAGCTCTCGATACGAGTAGTTCCCAGTTCTTATCAGAGCGCATGGAGGTGTCAGGAGCTTGGTCTTCAGGTTATGTATTCCGGATACAGAGGTCACCTGTCGTGGGGGTTCGATGGGGCCGACCAGGTAACTCGTGAGCGCTGGGCCATCAAGGGAAAGGGTGGGGCTCTCCTCCAGGAGAAGATCCTCGCCAAACGATGCCGTCATTTCGTGATTATCGTTGATGAAAGTAAGGTCGTAGACAAGCTCGGGGAGGGGTGTCCGGTTCCTGTTGAAGTCATTCCCGAGGCGCTCGTGCTCGCGGAAGAGGGGTTAAGGGGTATCGGAGCGACAGAGCTCAGCCTTCGAAGTGGTAGCGGTAAGCATGGACCGATCATCACAGAGCGGGGAAACCTGATTATCGATGCGACGTTTTCCGTCGTACACGCACACTTGGAGCGAGATATCAAAGCGCTCGTGGGAGTTGTGGATAGCGGGCTCTTCACGGGGTACGTATCAGAGGTGGTCATCGCCTCGCCAACAGGGCTAACGGTTCTGAAGTAAGGATAGCAGGGTCTGTGCGTGTTGCATGGAGCAATAAGGGAGTGGATGTTTTGTCATGACTAGATCTCAGCGGCTTGTTCTCGATGTGGGGCAGTGTGGGGCCGATCACTCTTCGATACGGAGGGTTTGTGATGGATTAGGGGCTCGTGTTGAACGGGCTCACACTGGCTCCGAGGCTCTCTCGCGAGTCGCGGCAGGGGGTGTCGATCTAGTGTTAGTGAATCGCATACTCGATGCGGATGGCTCCGATGGTGTCGCGCTCATTTCGGAGCTCATAGCTCAAGCGCCACAGCCACTCTCGGTCATGTTGGTATCGAACTACCCGCAGTTCCAGCAGGAAGCTGTTCGGCGCGGAGCAGTGCCCGGCTTCGGTAAAGCAGGGCTGTTTTCTTCTGAGACTAAGGAGCTATTGGAGCGGGTTCTGTCCTAGGGAATACACTCACTCCGAGTACCACGTACTACCACGAGAGTTCGACTTTGACTCCCACGCTGTTTCGGCTTCCTACCCAAGGTCTAATTTTTAGGTCTGAGTTGCTCCCGGAGCCTGAAGGTGAGATCGCTGCATCGTCTACAAGATTCGCGATGTACAAGGCGGCTTCGTCCATCGGATCGCGTCTTCTGGAGGCATCAAGGTTCACTTCACGCCATCTTGCTTGAGAGGGGGAATGGCTCACCTGGCTGATCAGCGCGCTCTCTCCGTCACGGCTCCGCATGTTCTTGCGAGTCTCCGCTGTTACGGAGTTGAGGGTCACGAACCCTGTGACGACGGCCAAAATGATTTTGCCCATGAAGAGCGTTGTCGGCCCACATGGGTGGAACTTTGAGAAGTGGGGGCTAAATAAGCAAGGGTAGTAACTTCAGATAGTTGCGGAGCAACTATCTGAAAGTGCTTATTTATCGCGAGCTCTTGAGGACCTCGTCAGTGATATCCACAGCCTCTGATCCGAAGAGGACAGGACCTCGAAATCGATCGCTCTTGTCGAATACGAGGTCGTAGTCGTTGGCTTTGGCATATGTCTCAATGCGCCCTAAGACCTTGTCGGTGAGCTCCTTGTTGACCTTCATGTACTTCTTCTCAAGGTCAGTTTTAGCGTCCCCACGCATACGCTCGAAATCTCGCGCCTGGTTACGAAACGACTCAGCCTCTTTCGAGTCTGCCGAGACCTTCGAGTTCTCGAGCTTCGTTTTCAGGGCTTGAAGATCCTTGGCTTTGTTTTCGAGCTTTTTCTTGGTTTCCTCTGAGAGGGTATCGAGCTCTTTCTTCTTAGTAACGGCTTCTGGGGAATCGTTGAGAATGCGCGCCACATCTACGGTAGCAATTCGCACATCGGCTTGCGCAGCCGCAGAGAAGATGAAGGGGAAGAGAGCGAGGACAAAGTATTTAATTCGCATGGAGCTCCTTATATGAGGACCGTGAGATGATAGTCGGGTTTGCAAGCAGAAGGCAAGCCGATCGAGTTCAGCTAAGCGCCACTGTTTTGCCAGCTGGTGACTTCCTAAACACGGCAGTTTTAGCCGCAGGAGATTGGGCGCCTCCCCCCGTTTAGACTTCGACCGGAATTCCTCCCGGGATGGAGGGTAGCTTCTGGTTCAGAATGTCGACAACCGCCCTGAAGATGCGGCGAGCTTCGAAGGTCAGCGAGCCCTCGTTTCCGCAATCGGCGTAGAGCGCCACCGGAGTGTCGTGGTCGGCGTCAACCGGCGATAAGGCAAATGCCTTCGAGCCCCACGGCGATTCCTGGCTGCCTTTATTTCCGAAGGACTGAATTCTCGAAAAGCATTGAGCTAGCGGTGACAGGGGATCGTTCAGTGTCAGGGTCTGGCCGCAGGTTATGTTCGGTCCTCGGGCTGCCACGACGATCGCGTTCTTACGATCCTTGGAGACGACGATTAAGGCTGATTTTTCGAAGGGTCCACTGTCAGTGAGGATCGAAAGAATGCGGCGCAACAAATCTTCGCTCGAGGTCGCGTTGTCCAGCTCCTGGGTCACATTCAATACGAATGAGTTTCCCGCCGATGTCCGAAGGGGCGGAGGGGCGACGAGCGGTAACGGAGTGTTGTTACGTGCAACCGATTTCGCTGGCGCATTTGGCGTAATATTGTACGAATCCGAGAGGATTTTCGCGCTTATCCTGCTTTCTGTCTCAGATACTGATTTCGCGGCCTCCGCTACGTGCTCCGCAGGGTCGAGCAGCGAGAGAAGGTCGTTCTCGAGGGATGAGTCTCCCGTTGCAGGAGTTTCCGAGTCGGTGGTCTGAATCACGAAATCGAAATCTTCGTCACGACTCAATTCGTTTGAACGACCAAGATCCTCGACTGCGAGTCGTTCTTGCATCAATTTATCTTGGAAAAGATATTCCGAAGCTCGCTCGTACAGGCGCATGTATTGAGAGTCCGATAAGCGCAGGAATCGTAGCGCGCTTTTTGGAGCAAGTTGTTTGCCAGGGGCTAGCTTCTCCCATTTGTTCTGGTCGAATGCGTCTACCATCTCGGCTGCTGCGAAGCAGATCGGTTTCATCGGAGCGCGATCGGGAGTGCTGGGTTTTCCTTCGCGACTGATTGCGAAGAGTAAAGCTTGTGGAATGCCGCTTTTTTGGAGGTATGAGAGCCCCATTGCCTCGACGTCGAAGCGGTGATCTTGGGCAAGGCGGCAGAGAACCGTTGCGGGATTGTTCGACTCGTAAAGTTTGACGTACGTCTGGCCGAGGTGCGCGGTTGCGAGGAGTTCTCCCATGAACATAAACAGTCCGGCAGTATGACACTCCTCGGAGAGGGACTTAGCGACCGTTTCCGACAGCATGCGAGCGAGGATGCCGGCTCGACGCGATCTGCTGCGATGCTTTTCGAAGATACGAAAGACTCCAGGATCAGGGAGCGTAGGTCGATCCATGAGCGACTTGAGGGCATTGAGCATCTCATCTTCACCGAGTCGGGTGACCGCTCCAGAGGCTGTGGTAAGAGGGGGGCGGCCTGCCGAGAAGAATGTCCCGTTTGCCAGCTTCAGGAGTTCGAGCACGAGTATGGGGTCCTGAAGGGCGCACAGAGCCAGGTCTTCTACCTTCGTTGTCTTCTTGCTCGCTAGTCTGGAGGCTTCAGACAGGATCGAGGTGTGAATCGGAAACGACCGCTGAAAAGGGTTGCCTGGCTTCTGTTTGTCCGGTTGGGCAGTGCCTAAGGCAGTTTGCTCCATGTCCTGGTTCGTTGGGGGTCTCTGATTGATCGACATGTCCAGAGTTCTTTGGATTGTTAGCCCTTCCCGTTCCTGCCTGCATGCTCTTGAAACGGTCTATATTCGGTATCGACCCCTGGTAGCGATCACTTGAGAGTAGAGAGATGTATGACCTAATGCGCTGATTCGTTTGAGTTATGAAGAACCGTGTCGAAAGAGATTCTATGGGGGGAATGGAGGTACCAGAGTGTGCGCTGTGGGGGGCTTCTACTCAACGAGCTGTGGTGAATTTCCCGGTTAGCGGGCTGCGGCTACAGAAGCGATTCATCACAGCGCTCGGTATACTCAAGGCTGCGGCAGCCTCAGCGAATCGGGATTTGGGTCTTCTGGCTCCGGAGCGCGCAGCCGCTATTGTCAGGGCCGCCATCGAAGTGTCTGAGGGCTCACTTCACGACCACTTCGTAGTCGATGTGTTTCAAACCGGTTCAGGTACCTCGACCAACATGAATGCCAACGAGGTGATCGCCAATAGGGCTTTAGAGCTCCTCGGCAAGGGACGGGGTGAGCGCGACTTGGTTCACCCCAACGATCACGTCAATATGTGT
This sequence comes from Bdellovibrionota bacterium, assembly GCA_044337105.1. GTDB lineage: Bacteria > Bdellovibrionota_C > UBA2361 > UBA2361 > OMII01 > OMII01. Next base: position 37,728 of record JBIIOE010000021.1, read on the forward strand.
CAGTCGTCCAACGACGTGTTTCCGAGTACACTTCATATTGCTGCGCACGAAGCGATAAAGCATGACTTGCTGCCAGCTCTCGAGGATCTACATCTGAGCTTTAAAGCGAAGTCGCAAGAGTTCGAGAAGATCGTCAAAGCGGGGAGAACCCATTTGCAAGACGCACCACCCGTTACACTAGGGCAGGAATTCGGAGGATATGCGGCCCAATTCAAGCATGGCATGGAACGATTGCGGTGTTCGGCGGAAGCAGTGCGCCGCCTGGCGCTTGGGGGCACGGCAGTGGGCACGGGTCTCAATGCGCATCCTGAATTCGCACGTCTTGCGATCGCAAATATCTCCGAGTTGGTTGGTTCTCCCTTCCTCGAGGCAGAAAATCACTTCGAAGCCCAATCGAGTCTCGATCGCGCCCTTGAGCTGAGTGCATGCGTACGGACTCTTGCGATTGCACTGCTCAAGGTCGCAAATGACATACGGTGGCTCGCCTCAGGGCCTCGCTGTGGGCTCGGCGAGATATCACTGCCAGAGACACAACCGGGCTCTAGTATTATGCCCGCGAAGGTGAATCCAGTTATCTGCGAGTCGACTATGATGGCGTGTGTTCACGTCATCGGTTCGGATACCGCTGCGGCGCTCAGCGCGCAGTACGGCAATTTTGAGCTCAATACTATGATGCCGGTGTTTGCGTACAATCTATTGCAGGCGATTGAGATTCTGACGAATGCTATTCGAAATTTCACCCGAAGGTGCGTAGACGGAATCGGGGCCAATCGAGACCGGTGTCGTGAGCTCGCAGAGAAGAGTCTCGCAGTCGTTACGGCCCTCGTTCCCAAGCTCGGATATGATCGTGCCGCGGAGGTGGCCAAGCGAGCTTTTGAAGAGAACCGAAGTATTCGAGAGGTCGCCGAGGAGATGAGGCTTGCTCCACCAGAGGAGTTGGGGCGTCTATTGGACCTTGAGCTGATGGCGAGGGCTAGGCTCTGAAGGCGGTCCTGCGAATGTACGCAGTACAGGGGCCGCATCGGAATTCTTAATTTGAATTTTTTCATGCGAGATAAAGTCTCAAGAACTGTTTAGGAAATGCCGATCATCATATTAGTAATGGCTCAATTTCGAGCCGCTGAGAGTCGGGTTCAATGGCTGTTTTGTTTAGTATATTCGAAGCGTTGATAGCTGCCCTCCTGGGCTTACGTCCTGTCCCCGTGCCGGTGCGTAGCAGACGCCCTCGCTAGAGCTACGCTAAGTGCTCGAAGTCAGGTGGCATGCGCGCGGACGTTGTGCGGGTTCGTACGCTATGGTCTCATGGGTGTATGAAGCCGAAAACGGTTAATTCTCCGACCTCTTCTTCTGATATCTCTGCTTTCGCGGGGTGCACCCGGCTTCTGGAGCACTACAGGCAAACTGGAGCGGCGCTGCTATCGTACGAGGGCCGAATGTGTGGCGCCTTGGTTCCCACAAAGAGTCATAGCCGGGAGTTCTCTCACGCCGTAGCGTTCGTGCCGGTAGAGGTGCTTGAGTCCTATTTAGACGACCTTTTGGACCTCGGTGTTAGCGACGAGAGTCTATTCATAAAGAAGCCGCGCCCATCGAAGAGGGCGCTGGTTTTGGTAGGTGTTTGTCTGCTTACCCTGCTAGGGGTGGTGTATTCGCTCACGGTCGGGCCCTTGGAGATCCCGATGCCGGCACTCTTGTTGTGCACGTTCCTCGCGGGGATCGGCAGCGCTTTCTACTTTGTTCCTCGCACCAAGATACTTCGCCGCTTTGGCTTCGCAACGGTCATATCGCGCGAAATAGCTGTCCGGCGAGGCCATGACCGGACTGACCTTGGTGGTTTTGCTACCCGCCTCCTTATTCGCGATCTATGGCACGTGCCGCGGGGCGGCAGAGCATCTCATCTTCCGCCGCAGCCGGCTCGAGTAGCAGTCCGCTACTACCACTGAGCGGTCTGGTGGTCGTCCATTATGCGTGAGCGATCTGTTTCGAGAAATACCATGGAGCGACTTTTCTCGTGCCTCTTCTCGGCATGCTTCTAATCTTGTCTGCGATCTTTGGTACATCGAGGTCGAGCTGCTCGCAAACCCACGTAAACGAGAACTGCTGAGTTGTTTCCCCATTAGCGTCTCCGAACAACCACTGCTCGGCTTCCTCTACCTCACGTTGATCGTTTCCTACGTAATCGAGGATCGCTCGTTCCAGGATCGCCAACAAAAGCCGACGCTCCGGGCTGCCTGTCATGTTTGGTA
>JBIIOE010000203.1:0-3344 GCA_044337105.1 Bdellovibrionota bacterium
ACTTCTAAACTCCGCTACCTCGGTAACGGGATGGGGGCCGTGTATATGGACGGCTACTTTTTGCTGCTTAGCTCACCCTACTCATCTCTGTTGGAGCACTTGACACCCCTCCCCCCAACCCAACATTACGCATTTTGACCATCCCCGAGTCATTTTGACACTAACCCAGAGGCTCTCTGGCGACCGCTATCCTTTCCGCCAAACAGCAGTCAACTACTTTCAAAAATGCAATTGATCTTCTTAGCAATCCGGCAATGGTGAGGGAGAGCTTCATTTTCCCCGGATTCGAGCAATAAGCGCTCACGAGGTATCGAGTGGCATTGCTCGCGAAGTTGCCACTGGCAACTGGAAGGATAGGGAAGTAGCGCTGAGTCGAGAAGTTGCGCAGCGGCTTCCCAAGGGATCCATACTTGTCATGGATCGTGGCTTTGCAAGCCTGTGTTCCTGCACGCCGTCGTAGGTGAGGGCGTCGACGTGATCGTGCGTATGAAAGACTCCTATGGCGCAAAGCTGCTAGGAGAAACAACAGCGGTTATTGCCGAAAAGAGTGTCACTTGGATTCCTTCCTCTCGACAGGCAGATGGAAACACAGTGTCCCGCAAAGGCAGGATTATTCGATACGTCTTGCAGATAAAGGGATTTCGCTCGAATGAGTTTTACTTCTTTACCACAGATACGAACCGAATAGCGGAAGAGATCGCCGCTCTCTATCGAAAGCGTGTCCAGGTAGAGGTCTTCAGTCGAGGTATAAAGCAGATACTCAAAATGGCGTTCATCCGCTCTCGTAAAGAAGCCCCCATTGAGAAGGAGATTCTCATTGCGTTTCTTACCTTTAACCTCCTAAGGGCAATCATGGGGGACACTGCCAGTGCTCTTGAGCTCCCCGTAACAGGCTCAGCTTCACCGCCACAATTTCACTTGTTCGTACCTATGCGCCCCTGCTCGCAAACGCACCAACGCTTGATGAACATAACCGCCTCGTGAACTGATTCCGCACCAACATGTCACAATGCAAGCTGCCGAACCGACCAAAGACGCGATCCTATCCCTGAGTCATCCAGCTCCGTCGCGATAAATACCCTTTAAAGGCAATCGTTCCTACTCGTCAAGAGGGAGAAAGGTAAGTGATATTCTAGGCCACCTCCAGGAAGCGCAAAGGCTACTTCGCCCCACTGGTTGAGTAGGCTTACTAGGCGATTGACCCGGCCCCCTGTTCAAGTAGCGTGACGAGTTCTGCATAGACGTAGATTCGTTCTTTACCCCTACCGCTTATCTCTTTCACGATCCCAAGCTTCTGAAGGTTTTGAAGCGCGCTCCTCGCGGTAGGTACAGTTACTTCGAGGATCTTGGCAGCCTCTATGGCTGATATCATCGCTTGTTTCCGCAATATCTCATGCACCGCAGTCGCACTGATAGCAGCACGTTTCAGTGCGGCGATTTTTATCTTATCCGATGCGAAGAGTTGAGAAATCTTCTGGCTGGTCATCACGACCTGGTCCGCAGTCTCTGCAACTCCGTGCAGAAAGAAATCAAGCCATCCCTCCCAGTCTCCTTTTTGGCGTACAGCATTCAAGCGGTCGTAATATTCCCCGCGGTTATTCTTGAAGAACAGACTGAGGTAAAGCCAGGGTTTCTTCATATCCCCCATTACGATGAGGAAAAATGTAATGAGAAGACGACCGATGCGTCCGTTTCCATCGAGAAACGGGTGGATCGTTTCAAACTGAACATGAAGGAGCCCTGCATCAATCAGGGATGAATACGGTCTTTCTTCGCGATGCAGATATCTCTCGAAAGCATCTAAGCATTCAGCCAACCGATCGGGCGGAGGCGGAACAAACCGGGCATTGCCAGGGCGCGATCCACCGATCCAGTTTTGTGAAGTGCGGAATTCACCGGGCTGCTTATGACTCCCTCGCCCCTTGGAAAGCAGAATTTTGTGCATCTCCCGAATCAGACGCAAGCTGAGTGGGAACCCGCTCTGGATACGCCGCAAGCCATGCTCGAACGCCGCGACGTAGCACGAGACCTCCTCCACATCATCAACAGGGACTGAAGGTGCTTCATTGCTCTCGTAAAGAAGCAGATCAGACAACGACGATTGCGTACCTTCAATCTGCGACGATAGCACCGCCTCCTTGCGAATGTAGTAATAGAGGAACAAGCTGCTCTCCGGTAAAATGTCTGTTAGACCATCAAGCCTGCCGGCTGCCTTAGAGGCTTTCGCAAGTAGACCAGCCAGGGAAATCAGATCAATAGGAGGCTCGGGTGGTAGCGGCGGGGGCACAAATGCGCGATAGCTCTCGCTCGCAACGCTGGAGGTAACGTAGGTGCCCAAGCGCTTGTTTTTAGGCATAAGTCTTCTTTGCTTTTTGAACAAAGAAAGAATAGCCCGCTATCTTTTCTTTTTCAAGGAGTAAAAGATAGTCTCGCGAGGCGTGTCGCCGTCGCGACAGACAAAGGCTTTAGATAATAATATCAGCTTTCTAAGCAAGTCTCGCCCGACTGTTTTGTTAGTTTTGCCATTCTGTTGACCTAGATGTCTCCCATCCATCTCTCGCAAAAGCCTCTGCCGGATATTCAAAGCGAGAAGGACCAGAGGTTAAATCTGCGGGTGGCGTGAAAACGGTACAAATATCCGTCAAGGCTAGCGATAAACTGAGCGGAGTGAAACAAATTCAGACATCCTCGACTTTGTGTGGCCCACACCAAGTTGTCCAGAGATGTTTTCCCCCCAGCACCATACTTGTCTAGAGCTGGTTGTAGCACACGTGTCTTTGACCTATCCACGGACTCACGTCCCACACCACCCGGGACATCTTTTCACTATCTGTCTGGTATCCTCGTCCGACTTCCACCAGCACGGGCCTGTTGTCAACGAGCAGACGATCGGAATACCGGCTAACGAGCGAGTAGCCCGGATAGCTGAGCTTGTACGAGCACTGGGATGCTAGCCATAGGAAAGCGTCCTTGGGTATTAGGGATTAAGTTTAGGGAAGCGAGGCAAAACCTACCCGTCGCGAGAAAGTGGAGGTTGGGTTGATATTCGATTTTCGTAATGCGGAAAAACCGCAGGTGTATCCGCTGCGATACGCTGAAGATTTTTCCACATCGCGAAAGTCGGAGAGCAACCCAAGATCCGCTTTCGTAGCAGGGAGGGGTTGTGCCTCGCTTCCTTAGGGGCGCTTACGCACATAGCCACGCAACTTCTCACCGGCAATTTACGATTACCCCCTGTGTATGCTTAGGCGATACACATGGAAGAGCCAGAAGAAACAAACAACGTAAACCGGAAACCTCTCCGCTGTATAAGATATTATGGAAGGTACTCCTGTAGGCGCCGT